>JANPKF010000563.1:0-1786 GCA_031425895.1 Caulobacteraceae bacterium
TGACCGCCTGCGCGAAGTCGCCCAGCTGGCTGATCGAACCGATCCGTTCCGCCCAGACGCGATTGCTGTCGACTGACCGGGAGTACATGGTCATCAGATTGTGTGAGAGTGTAAGGCTGATCAGGATGGTCAGTAGGTCGAACCCGGCCAGGGCGAAGTAAACCAGGTGCCAGCGCGGCGTTCCGTCCGTGTTTCGAAAGAGTTTCACGACGCGGCAACCCTTGGATAGAGTGATGGGGCGGACTGAACCAAAAAGGGCCTCGCGCTTAAGTTCCGCCGACCCTAGGTTCCCAAAACCTAACAGACAGCTCGCTTGGAAGAGGCCGGACTGTGGCGGATCGCCGCAGACATCCGACCCTGGATGGCCAACAGTGTTTCCCGCTAAGGACCGGTTCCCACCCCTGGCGGAAGTTGGGACGGGCCGCTCCAGGGCCGCTCGGCCAAGGTCGGCTTTCGGGTCTGACGCCAATGTCAAGGTCCGACCCATTGCGGACCTCAGCCGGCTCCTCATGAAGGAGCGCGCAGCGTCGGACCTCGCCAAGGCGCGCGCACTGTCCAGGACCATCGAGGCTGACTATGCGAGGCGCGGGCTGATCCCCTGACGCGGCGACGTCGAATACGGCATGCGCCACAGCGCGCTCCACGGCCGCGGCCGGGCGAAGACGGTGCGTTTCCCAACCCCTGCCGTGATACTCTGGACTGTCTTTGTCGTGCTCGTCGCCGGCCTCCTTGCCATCCCCCTCCATCGCCACGGCCGCCGCAGGGCCAGAATGTGAGACGTTCGGCAGCGAGCGCGCCGCAGATCTCACGCTCGACCGGGGAACGGGACGGCTGACTCAGGGGTTCCGGCGTCGGAGCCCGTCGGCCTGTCCGACCTGGCCGCGCGCACTTCGGGGATCTCACAATGCTTCTACACGAGGGCAACACTTGCTGGCGCGTCGGGGTCGCGCCGCGAGCGGCCTTCCTGCTCGATATGGCGGACTACTTCCTGGCGGCCAGGGACGCCATGTCCAAGGCCAGGCGATCGATCCACCTGCTGAACTGGGCGTTCGATCCCGACACCCTGTTCGATCCGCAGCCGGGCTGCACGGGGCCAGTCGCCGACCGCTTTGGCGAATTCCTGAAGGACCTGGCTTGCAGCCGACCAGAGTTGGACGTGCGCGTGCTGTGTTGGAAGTCACCCATGGCCATAGCCGCGACACAGGACTTCTTTACGCTGAAGGCGCGCAAATGCTTTTCGGGCACGCAGGTAAAGTTTGTGCTGGACGGCAACCTGCCGCTGGGCGCCTCGCATCATCAGAAGGTCCTTGTCGTTGACGATGCTGTCGCCTTCTGTGGCGGCGGCGACATCGGCCCAGACCGCTGGGACACGCCTGACCATCTCGACGACAATCCGCGCCGCGAGAAAACCTCACGCGATAACAAGTGCTTCGATTCACGCCACGAGGTGATGACGCTGGTTGACGGCGCGCCCGCACATGCCTTGGGGCAGTTGTTTCGTGATCGCTGGCTAAAGGCGACCAACGAGACCCTGCCTGAGCCTGAGGCCCTCCCGCCCTCGGCCTGGCCAAGCTCCGTAAAGCCCGACTTTCGTCAGGTCTCCGTGGGCCTGTCACGGAGCGTGGCGGCGAGGCGGCAGGTCAAGCAGGTCCGGGAAAGTGAGGCGCTCTATCTGGCGTCAATCGCGGCGGCAAAGCGCTGCATCTATATGGAGACCCAGTACCTCACCTCCCCGATCATGGCCGAAGCGCTTGCGGCGCGCCTGGGCGAGCCGAAGGGTCCGGAG
>JANPKF010000564.1:0-21308 GCA_031425895.1 Caulobacteraceae bacterium
CCTGGCGGCGGAAAGCGTTCGCGACTACCTTGAGAGCCAGAAGCGCAAGTCGCTGCTGCGCTTCCTGACCTGCGGCTCGGTCGACGACGGCAAGTCGACGCTGATCGGCCGCCTGCTCTATGACTCCAAGATGATCTTCGAGGACCAGCTGGCGGCCCTCGAAGCCGACTCCAAGAAGGTCGGCACCCAGGGGGGGAAGATCGATTTCGCCCTGCTGGTCGACGGGCTGGCGGCGGAGCGGGAACAGGGCATCACCATCGATGTCGCCTATCGCTTCTTCTCGACCGAGAGCCGCAAGTTCATCGTCGCCGACACACCCGGGCACGAGCAATACACCCGCAACATGGTCACCGGCGCCTCGACCGCCGACGCGGCGGTGATCCTGATCGACGCCCGGCGCGGCGTACTGACCCAGACGCGGCGGCACAGCTATCTGGTCTCTTTGCTCGGCATCAAGAACATCGTCCTGGCCATCAACAAGATGGACCTGGTCGACTGGAGCCGGGCCCGGTTCGACGAGATCCTGGCCGAATACAGGGCCTTCGCCGCCCGGATCGGCCTGACCGGCTTCACCGCCATTCCGATGAGCGCGCTGGACGGCGAAAACATCACCGAACAGAGCGCCAAGGCCCCCTGGTACGACGGCCCGCCGCTGATGCGTTGGCTGGAAGAGGCCCCTGTCGAGGCCGACCTGCAGGGGCAATCGTTCCGCATGCCGGTGCAGTGGGTGAACCGGCCCAACCTCGACTTCCGCGGCTTCTCCGGCCAGATCGCGGCCGGGACCGTCAAGCCGGGCGACCGCATCCGGGTGCTGCCATCGGGGCGTGAGAGCAAGGTGGCGCGCATCGTCGTGCTGCCGGGCGATCTGGACCAGGCGGTCGCAGGCCAGTCGGTGACCCTGACGCTGGAAGACGAGATCGACATCAGCCGGGGCGACGTCATCGCCGCCGCCGATGATCCGGTCGCCGTCGCCGACCAGTTCGAGGCCACCCTGGTGTGGATGGACGACGAGCCGATGCTGCCCGGCCGGCCCTACCTGTTGAAGATCGGGGCCCAGACCGTCCAGGCGACGATCACCGAGCCCAAGTACCGGGTCAACGTCAACACGCTGGAGCACACGGCGGCCAAGCGGCTGGACCTCAACGAGATCGGGGTCTGCAACCTGTCGCTCGGCAAGCCGATCCCCTTCACCCCCTATGCCGAGAACCGCGATCTGGGCGGTTTCATCCTGATCGACCGGATCAGCAACCGGACGGTGGGCGCCGGCATGCTGCACTTCGCCCTGCGCCGGTCGGACAACATCCACTGGCAGGCCACCGACGTCGACAAGGCCGCCCGCGCCGGCCAGAAGGGCCAGAAGGGCCGGGTGGTCTGGTTCACCGGCCTGTCCGGCGCCGGCAAGTCGACCATCGCCAACCTGGTCGAGAAGCGGCTGCATGCGGCCGGGCGCCATACCTATCTGCTGGACGGCGACAACGTCCGCCATGGTCTGAACCGCGATCTGGGATTCACCGAGGAGGACCGGGTCGAGAACATTCGCCGGGTCGCCGAGGTGGCCAAGCTGATGGTCGATGCCGGGCTGATCGTGCTGACGGCCTTCATTTCTCCGTTCCGGGCCGAGCGCCGACTGGCGCGGGAGCTGATGGGCGAGGGCGAGTTCGTCGAGGTCTTCGTCTCCACCCCGCTGGCTGAGGCCGAGAAGCGGGATGTGAAGGGGCTCTACGCCAAGGCGCGGGCCGGGCAGCTGAAGAACTTCACGGGGGTGGATTCGCCCTATGAGGCGCCGGAGCATGCCGAGATCGTGGTCGATACGACGGGGCTGACGCCGGTCGAGGCGGCGGAGGTGATCGTCGCCTGGCTGGATGGCGCGGGCTAGGGCCTGACCAGGGCGAGGATGTCGGCCAGGGTCGGCGCTCGCCCGGGTCCGATGGTGGTCCAGGCGGCCGCGAAGTCGGCGGTCTTGAGCCGTTCGGCCGCGGCCCCAAGACCAGCCGCGTCGTCGGCCTTGAGGGGCAGTTGGGCGATCGCGCTGTCTATGTCCAGTTCGCCGCCGCCGTAGAGGATCGGCAACACGCCCAGCTTCAGCACGTCGAGCACGACCGTTGAAGGTGTGGAGACAACGACGGCGAACGCACGGGCGGTGTCCAGGGGGGCGTCGTCGGCCCAGCGCTCGAAGCCCAGGGCGGCGGCCCGGGCGGTGATGGTCTGGCGGATTTCGTTGTCGAGCCTGTCCAGGATCGGGTGGGGCTTCCAGACCCTGCGGGCCGGTCCGGCCGCCGCCGCGACGGCCTCTAGCAGGGCCACCTCGCCAGCCAGGCCGTGGCGGCGGTAATCGGCGTTCATCGGGTGGACGAGGTTGGAGAGCACCAGCCAGCCTTCGCCGCCGGTGGCCTGCGCAGGCGGATCTGCGGGCAGGCTGGCCGTAGCCCCATAGCCGCCCAGGCGCTCGTGCCAGCGGGCGTCGGAGCCGCATTGAAACAGACCGAGGTCGGAGCCGGCGACGAAGTTGAGGCCCAGGCTGACCCCATGCACCCAGTGGACGGTGCGGGCGCCGCGACGTTGCAGGGCGCGTTCGAGCAGGTGACTGTCGGCGACGCCGGTGTGGCCGAAGACGACGGTGCGCGGACCAGCCGGAACGTGGGACGCGGCCCAGCGGGCGTGGGTCTCGCCGAGCATGACACGAAAGCAGATGGCGGCCAGGTCGCGGGGTGCGGGACGCCAGTCGGCGGCGGCGGCGGTCCGGGCGCCCTCGCCCAGGCGGCGAAGGATGGCAGGCAGGGCGCCAAGGGCGGCGGCCAGGTCGAAGGGGCGGATGAGGGGGCCGGTCAGGCCGGCGTCGGTCAGGGCCTGGCGCAGGGCGGCGTGGTCCAGCTGGGGCCGGCCGAGCAGGAGGATCGGCGTGTCCGGGGCCTCGGCGGCGACGGCGGCGATCAGATGGCGCGTGCGGTTGGCGATCTCGCCATGCAGGGCGGCGACGAGCGGGGCATCGGGCAGGGGATCGCCGGCAGGCGTGGTCAGGATCGTGCGGACCCAGGCCGCGAGGCCGAGGACAGCGGCGGGCCAGAAGCCGCCGCCAGAAGGCGCATCGGGTCCGGCCGCCTCGCGCGCCTTGGCCAGTTCCAGGACCCAGAGGTCGTCCGGAGGCGGGGCGATCATGCCGCCAGCTTCGCCAGATCGTCGAACAGGGCGGTGGTCCGGCGACGGCCGTCGCTGAGGAAGTCGGCGAGCGCGACCTCTTCGGCGGGCTCCCAGCGGGCGGCGCGGGCCAGCAGGTCGGCGTCGAGACCGCCAGGGGCGATGCGCCGCCAGGGGGCGAGGCCGGCGTCGTCGAAGGTGGCGCCGATCTTGTGGGTGTTGGATTCCACGGCCAGCACCGGGGTTCGGGCGGCCAGGGCGAAGGTGGCGGCGTGGAAGCGGCCGGTGACCAGCAGGCTCAAGGCCGAAAGTTTCGCCATGTAGTCGGCCTCGTCCCGGGTCTCGGCGGCGCGCCAGGCGAGGCGGGCGGCGATCGAACGGACAAGGAAGCCCGGGTCGGTGAGGTCACGTTTGGCGATGCCGTCGCGGAGGTTCCGCAGATCGCCCTTCAGGCCGGGAAGATTGAAATGGATCGGAAGGGCGACGCCGCCGAGGCGCCGGCGCGCGGCCTCCAGGTCAAGGGCGACGCCCCGCAGGACGCTGTCGGTGAACCCGAAGCCGGCGCGGGCGTCGGGGGACGCCACCTCTTCGAAGAAGGACAGGTCGGGGACGACGCGGGCGGCGATGCCGACCGCCTGGATCTGGGCTGCCGAGCGGGTCTCGCGAGCGCTGACCAGAGTGAAATCGGCCAGGGCGCGGGCATAGGCCGGGCCATTGGCGTCCCAGCTGGCGTTGATCAGGGCTGACGGGACGCCCGCGGCCGTTGCCGCCGCGCCGGCGGCCAGCAGGGCCTCGCCGGCCGGGCGGTCGTGGTGGATTGTGCCCTCGCCGTTGACGACGACCAGGGCGGCCTTGGCAATCGCCTCGGCGATGGCCGGGTTCCTGCGCCAATCGGCATGGGCCGGAGCGCGGGCGATGATCTCGAACCCGACGCGGGCCAGCTGGCCCTCCAGCGTGCGCATCACCCGCCAGCAACCGTGGTGCAGGTCGGCCCGGGTGTCGTTGATCAGGACAACGGGCCGCAGGCTCACTGGCCCGCGGTCCCGCCGGTCCACAGCAGGTTCTCGTAAGGCACCCAGGAGATCTGAGCGAAGGGGGAGAAGAAAAGCCAGACGGCCATCAACAAGGCGAAGGCGAAGTAGATGCCGACCATTACCGGGACGCGGAACTTGAACGGCACCAGGTTGGGAAGTCGGGCAAAGATGCCGATCTGGATAGGCAGCAGGTACATGCTCAAGCGGTCGGTGGCCGCGGCGGCGAAGAAGACGGCCGGAGCCATCAGCAGGATGACGCCGGCCATGATGGTGTACATCGGTCCGTCGTCGTACCGCTCCATCCACTTGTTGCGGTAGAAGAAGAAGACGCCGGCCGCGAGGACGTTCAGGGCGGCGCGCGGCAGGGCGCCCGAGGCCTGGATATCGGTGCCGACATAGCTGGTCTGATAGTAGGTGGCGGCGTCGCGCAGCATCAGCGAGGCGGCGAAGAAGACCAGGCCACCGATGATCAAGGGCCAGATGCTCAGGCGCCCGTTGATGAACCAGGCCGGCAGGTACATGACCGCCATCGAGCGGTGGAAGAGAACGCCGACGCTGACCAGCAACAGGTAGCGGATAACCTTGCGGTCCTGGAAGGCGTTGAAAGCCAGCATCAGAAAGCCGATGGCGACGGCCTGGCGGGTCGCGCCCATGGAAACGGCGATGATCAGAACGGGCGTGGCGATGGCCAGGCCGCGCCAGAAGTTGGGCTGGCGGTCCAGGAACTTGAACAGGCCGAAGACAACGACGGCGGCGCAGGCGGCGTTGACCCCGTAGATGCCGAAGCCGAGGCGCGAGCTGGCCCAGTTGAGGAAGGCGTAGCCGGGCTCCACCGAGGTCAGGACATAGTTGAAGTCCGAGGAGTCGGCCCGCTCGAACATCTTCATGTAGTTGGACCAGTCGTGGCCGACGTGGTCGCGCAGGCCGATGATCACGGTCAGCGCGAGGCCAAGCATCACCATCACCACCCCCCGCGACAGGCGGTCGAGGCGGTAGGGCGACATGCTGGCCATGACCGGCAGCAGGAACATGGTCCAGTAGAGGATCATCTAGACGATACGCCCCTCAGAAAGGCGCCCATCGCGCGCCCTTTGAAAACAAACACTATCTACCGCTCCCGCCCAACCGACGGAAGCCGCATCAGTCGGCCTCGATACGGGCAACCATGGCGTCGGCGTCCGGCCGCGCCGAGAGGAACCAGTCGCGGTCGCGCTTGACACCCTCAACGGTGTCAGCGGCGACCATGCCGTCGTCGGTGAAGCGCCAGAAGCGGTAGCCGAGAGGGGCCAGGGCCGCCTGCACCGCCTCGCCGTGGCCGCGCAGGACCTCGCAGATGATGTCGGGCTTGAGCCGCGCCATTGTCGCGGCGCCGCCGCGCAGGACCTCGCCCTCGAAGCCCTCGACGTCGATCTTAATGGCCATCGGGCCGGTTTCGGCGGCGAAGCGCTGATCCAGGGTTTCGACCGGAATCGAGATGCCGCCCTCGAAGGTCGAACCCAGCGACAGGGACGAGGCCAGGCTGGAGAGGTTGTTGCTGCGCGGCATGGTCATCGACCCGGTCTCGCCGCCGAGGCCGCAGAGGTGCGCCTGGACCCGGCCGATCAGATCGTTCTCGACGATGTTGCGCTGAATCAGCAGGTGGTTGTCGGGAACGATCTCGAACGCGTGGCTGCGCAGGGCGGGATTCACCCGGGCGGCGGTCAGGGCGAAGAGGCCGGTGTAGCTGCCGATATCGAGGAAGACCGACGCCTCGGCGCTGATCAGCTCCAGGGCCCGCATGGCCAGGGCGTCGCCCCGGCGGCCGGGGCGACCATCATGCCAGAAAAGCTCGCGGGCGATCTGATCGATGGTCGGATCAAGTAGGCGGACCTCCTGGCCATCGAGCGTACGGTAGCTGGCCGAGCGGACGGCGACCGGCAGGCGATGCTTCCAGCTTCCACCCGTGGCGCGGGCCAGGGCGATCAGGGCCGGATTGACGACGGGCAGGGCGAGCGCATCGCGGACGAGCGGCTTCAGGCCGCCCCAGTTCATCCGGCGCATGTCCTTGTCGGAGATGGTCTTGCCTGCGGCCTCGGCCATGCATCTGCCCCTTAAAGAACGCCGTTGTAGCCGCGATACCAGTCGACGAAGTTGCGAACCCCCTCCTCGACCGTCACTTTCGGCCTGTAGCCGACGACACGGGCAAGGTCGGTGACGTCGGCCTCGGTATCAGGCACGTCGCCGGGCTGCAGCGGCAGCATTTCCATGATCGCCTTGCGACCCAGGCACTCTTCAAGCACCTCGATGTAGCGCAGGAGCTCGACCTGCTGCTCCGCCCCGATGTTGAACAGCCGGTAGGGGGCGTTGCTGGTCGCCGGATCGGGATTGTTGCTGTCCCAGGCGGGATCAGCGGCCGGCGGCTGGTCGAGCACCCGGACGACGCCTTCGACGATGTCGTCGATGTAGGTGAAGCTGCGCTTGTGCTTGCCGTGGTTGAACACCTGGATCGGCTCGCCGGCGAGGATCTTCTTGGTGAACATGAACAGCGCCATGTCCGGGCGGCCCCAGGGGCCGTAGACGGTGAAGAAACGCAGGCCCGTGCAGGGGAAGCCGTAGAGGTGGGCATAGGAATGCGCCATCTGCTCGTTGGCCTTCTTGGTCGCCGCATAGAGGGTCAGCGGGTGTTCGGCGCTGTTGTGCACCGTGAAGGGCATGTTGGTGTTGGCGCCGTAGACGCTGCTGGTCGAGGCGAAAACCAGGTGTTCGACGCCGTTGTGACGGCAGCCCTCGAGGATGTGCAGGAAGCCGGTGACGTTCGACTGCACATAGACGTGGGGGTTGGTCGCGGCGTAGCGCACGCCGGCTTGGGCGGCCAGGTTGATGACCCGCTGGGGCTGGTGTTTGGCGAAGGCCGCTTCCATCGCCTCGCGGTCGGAGAGGTCGATCTGGACGTGGGTATAGCGGTCGTTGTCGAGGGTGCGGGCCAGGCGGGCGCGCTTCAGGGTCGGGTCATAATAGTCGTTCATGACGTCGACGCCGATGACCTCGTCGCCGCGCGCCAGCAGCTTCAGCGAGACGGCCGAGCCGATGAAGCCGGCGCTGCCCGTGACCATGACCTTCATTCTTGCGCGTTCCCTGTCACCGTTATCCGGGACACCCTTAAAGGCGTCCGTCGACCTTGTCGCGCGGCAGAGCCGATTTGATGTCGTAGAGCGGCGCGCCGGGCTTGCCGAAGGCCCGCACGCCCTCGGCGCCCAGGGCCAGGAACTGCTTGTGGGCCACGGCCAGGACGACGGCGGCGTAGTCGCCGGCCCCGGGTTCGGGGGTAAGGGTCAGGCCGTACTCATGCACCGCCTCGGCCGGATCGACCCAGGGGTCGTGGACGTCGATGTCGAGGCCGTAGGATTTGAGTTCCCGGATCAGGTCCTCGACCTTGGTGTTGCGCAGGTCCGGGCAGTCTTCCTTGAAGGCCAGGCCGAGGATCAGGACCTTGGCGCCGATCGGGTTGATGCCGCGGCCAAGGATGAGTTTCAGGATCTGGCTGGCGACGTAGGCCGCCATGCCGTCGTTGATCCGCCGGCCCGCGAGGATGACCTCCGGATGGTGGCCGATCTCCTGGGCCTTGTGGGTCAGGTAGTAGGGGTCGACGCCGATGCAGTGGCCGCCGACCAGGCCCGGGCGGAAGGGCAGGAAGTTCCACTTGGTGCCGGCCGCCTGCAGCACCTCCAGGGTGTCGATGCCCATCTTGCCGAAGATCATGGCGATCTCGTTGATCAGGGCGATGTTCAGGTCGCGCTGGGTGTTCTCGATCACCTTGGCGGCCTCGGCCACCTTGATCGAGCTGGCCTTGTGGGTGCCGGCGGTGACGACGCTGGCGTAGAGGCTGTCGATCAGGTCGGCGGCCTCCGGCGTCGAGCCGGCGGTGACCTTTGTGATGGTGTCGAGGCGGTGCAGCTTGTCGCCCGGGTTGGCGCGCTCTGGGCTGTAGCCGCAGAAGAAGTCCTTGTTGAAGGTCAGACCCGAGACCTTTTCGAGGATCGGGACGCAGATCTCCTCGGTGCAGCCGGGATAGACGGTCGATTCGTAGACGACGATGGCGCCGGGAGTCAGGTGTGCGCCTATACTCTCGCTGGCCTTGCGGATGGCGGTGAGGTCCGAACGCTTAACTTCGTCGATGGGGGTTGGGACGGTGACGATGAAGATGTTGCGGCCGGCCAGATCCGCGGGGTTGGCGCTGTAGGTGATGTGGTTGGAGGCGGCCAGTTCTTCAGCCGTGACCTCAAGGGTGTGATCGACGCCGGTCTGCAGCGCGGCGATCCGCGGGGCCGAGAGGTCGAGGCCGAGGGTGTCGAACTGCTTGCCGAACGCCACCGCCAGCGGCAGGCCGACGTAGCCCAGGCCGATGACCGCGATGCGGGCGTTGCTCAAGGACAGCATTCGAAAACTCCGGAACTTAAGGCTGGGCCGTTTCAGCCGGCGCGGCGCGGGGCGCCAGCATCAGGCCGCAGGCCAGAGCGAAGACACACATCATCGCCGGTGAGCGCAGGGGATAGTCGACCAGGCTGTGGCCGAGCAAGAGCAGGATAACGATGCTGGCCGCCCGGACGCCCGGCCCGCCGGCGGTGTTGTGGCGGCGCCAGGCGCGCAGGGCCAGGCGCGCGAACCAGAACAGGAAGGCGATCATCACCGCCGCGCCGAGCAGGCCGGTCTCGACCAGCAGTTCGAGCCAGTCGTTGTGGGCGTGATTGACGTAGGTGTTCTGCATCGAGGTCTGGGTCTCGTGCATCATGTAGATGGGCACGAAGCTGCCCAGGCCCGAGCCGAAGGGAGCGTAGGTCAGGGCGGCCCCGGCCGCGATCTGGGCGGCCGGTATGCGGATCTCGGTGTCGAAGCCGCCGGCCAGGCGATCGAAGACACTGCCGAAGACCAGCGGCGCGCTGACGGCGGCGAGTCCGAGCAGGAGGACGCCGCCGGCCAGAACCAGGCGGCCCCGCCCCTTGGCCAACCCGGCGCGCCAACCCATGGCGACGCCGCCGAGCAGGGAAATCCCGAGCAGCAGGGCCCCGGCCCGGGACTGGGTCAGCAGAACGCCGGCCCCGGCCAGCAGGATCAGGGCCAGCATGAGGGCGATGCGCACGCGGCCGACGGGCCGCCGGCTGGCCGCCTCCAGGGCTTCCAGAGTGGCGAAGGGTACGACACAGACGAACAGCGAGGCCAGGTGGTTGCGATTGGAGAAGAAGCCGACGGCCGGCTCGGGATTGGTCACCGCATAGAAGCGCAAGGGGCTGTCTGGTCCGCCGACTACCTGCAGCCCGCCGACCACGGCACTCAGAACCGCGAAGCCGATGACCACCAGCAGAAGCCGCCGCCGACCCGGCTGGTCCAGGGTGCGTAGGGCGAGGAACAGGGCGGCGGCGGGAATCAGGCAGAGCAGGGCCGAGACGGTGGCCTGGGGTTTCAGGCTGATGGGCGCCCAGCCGGGCGTCAGGCCGGCGGCGGCCAGGTCGTCGATGATGGGACCACGCCCGGGCAGGGCGGTCCACAGGCCGGGCGGCAGGGGAATCAGCTGGACCAGCCCGACCAGGAAACAGCCGGCCAGAATGACGAAGGCGAACCTTTCGGCCGGCTCAGGCAACCGGTCTCGCAGACGCCAGATGGACCAGCCGAGCAACGGCAGGGCCAGCAGGCCGACGATGTCGGGAGCAACCACCTCTTCGCGTGTGGCCCCACCGATCAGGAGAGCCAGGACGAGAAAGCCGGCGCAGGCAAATGAAAAGAGCCGCGAGGTCATGGCGTTTTTGAAACGGCCCCTCGCGGCTCTTGACTATGAATCTCTAAGGTCTTCCGGCCAGAGGCCGAAATCCTACGGGGAAGACGGGTCGTTGCTGTTGGAAATGGCCATGGCGGTGACGCCGACGGTGACGACACCGAAGGTGGCCCACAGCCAGAAGTCCCAGCCGGCGCCGGGCTCACCGGTCGGGCCTTCGCCGTAACCTTCCTGGTCGTCGGCGTAAGCAGCGCGGACGATGTTGCTGGAGCCGCCGGCGCAGGTCGCGCTGTCGCCGATGGTGGCCATGGAGCGGGCCGAGACGGCGACGCTGCAGCCCGAGCCGTAGGTGACGGTGGCAGAGCCATCCATCGCCATGACGCGGTCGCCGGCCTTGAGGACGGTGGAGGACGTCACGGGAACGTAACGGCCGTTCTGGTTCACCAGGACGGAGCCCTGGACGCCGCCGAGGCGCGCGCCATCCGCAGCCATGGCCACCTGGCCCGTGAGCAGAAGGCCGACAGACGCGGCGACGATAACTTTCCGGATCATTGCATACCCCTCAAAGCGACTGCCCTGTGCGACGTTGCGTCACAGGACGACCTAGCCAATACCTCAGGCTCTCGAGCACGGCAACCAGCCATAGACCGAAAACCCATGTTTTTCGAACTCCGCGCGGCGAATCTGCCACTGTTATAAGCGCACTGCGGTGGAAAGTGTTCCAACTGCCGAAAAACACCGCCCAACCAAAACCTTACACGGCGCGCGCCCCGATATCCGTCGCCGGAAAAGGCGGCTTGCGCGTCAAGATTTGATTAACCCCGGATAAGCCCGACCGACCCATTACGGGGCAATCATGACCTCTTCCGGGGCAAGATACGCAGGACTCCCGGACATGGATGTGACACCGATCACAACTTGCGCACATCCCCACTAGGGGTGGGAAAATCGATCCGGCGCCATGACCGGTCGAAGGTTGTGCCGGGCGGCGGGTTGCGGCAAGGGAGAGCCGTAGCGGCAATAACCTCGTGAGGACACGGCATGGCCCTGGACGGGGAGAATATCGACCCTGCGGTGGTGAGCGATTTCGGCGCCGAATGGGCGCGGTTCGATCAAGCCGGCATGGGCGAGGCCGAGACCCAGGCCCTGTTTGACCGCTACTTCGCTGTCTTCCCGTGGGAAAAGCTGCCGAAAGATCCGGTCGGTTTCGATCTGGGGTGTGGCAGCGGCCGCTGGGCGCGGCTGGCGGCGCAGCGGGTGGCAACCCTGCACTGCGTTGATCCGGCCGAGGCCGCGCTGGCGGTAGCGAAGGAAAAGCTGAAGGACCAGCCGAACGCGGTCTTCCACCATGCAGGGGTAGGCGCCATCCCGCTGGCCGATGGCTCGATGGACTTCGGCTATTCGCTGGGCGTGCTGCACCACGTGCCCGACACCGCCGCCGGCATCAAGAGCTGCGTCGCCAAGCTGAAGCCCGGCGCGCCGATGCTGCTCTATCTCTACTATGCGCTGGACGGGAAGCCATGGCTGTTCCGGGCCATCTGGCAGGCCTCGGACCTGGTCCGCAAGGTGGTCAGCGCCCTGCCCCGTCCGCTGAAGTTCGCCGTCTGCCAGCTGATCGCCGCGACGGTTTACTGGCCGCTGGCCCGGCTGGCCGGGCTGCTGGAGAAGATGGGCGCCAAGGTCGATAACCTGCCGCTGTCCGATTACCGGCACATGAGCTTCTACAGCATGCGGACCGACGCTCTCGACCGCTTCGGCACCCGACTGGAGCAGCGGTTCACCCGGGTGCAGATCGACGCCATGATGCGGGCCGCCGGCCTGACCGACATCCGCTTCCTGGAAGGCCCGCCCTTCTGGTGTGCGGTCGGCTTCAAGGCCTGATCGATCAAACCCATGAGCGGGCTGCTGCATGTTCTGCCGCACGACGGCGTCGGCGGCGCCGAGATCGCCGCCCGCCAGGCGGCGCAGGCGGCGCCGGACAGGGTCACCGTCGCGGTCCTGACCGGCCAGATCCTGGGCCCGGCCAGGCCCAACCGCTTCAGCCTGGGCGGGGCCGGTCCTTTTGACCCCGTCGCGGCCATCCGCGCCGCGCTGCTGGCGCTCGACCGGCCGGTGACGGTGTTCTCGCTGTGGAAGTCGGTGCTGGCCATGCTGGCCACCGCCTTGCTGGCGCCGCGCGCGCGTCGCGTGCTGTTCCTCCATTCGGACCGCCGGGTGCACATGGCCGACCGGCTGGCGACCTGGCTGCAGGCGCGACTGGCGCATGAGGTCTGGGCCGACTGCCGGCGCAGCCTGGAGGGCCTGGGCCCCCTGATGCCGGCCGGCAAGGCGACCCGGGTCATCTCCTTCATGGCCAGCCGGCTGGAAGCGCCGGCCCGCGCCGCGCCGCGGCCGCGCTTTATCTTCTGGGGTCGGCTGACGCCGCTCAAGCGCATTGATCGCGCCATCGATCTGTTCGCTACCGTGGCCCGGGATCGACCGGACGCGACCTTCCTGATCATCGGCCCCAACGACGGCAGCGAGATGAGCCTGAGGTCCCAGGTTCAGGCCCTGGGCCTGGACGGCCAGGTCAGCTTCGCCGGCGCGAAGACGCTGGACGAGATCGTAACGCTCGCCTCCGACAGCGACTTCTTCGTCCAGCTCAGCGAGCAGGAAGGGGCGGCCATGTCGCTGATCGAGGCCATGCAGCTGGGCCTCGTCCCGATCGTCACCCCGGTCGGCGAAATGGCCAGCTATGTCCGCCCTCTGGAGACCGGCGTGGTCTACGAGGCCCGGGACCAGGCCGCCGCCGATATCGAGCGTATCCTCGGCGATGCATCGCTTTTCGACAGGATCGGCGCCGCGGCGGTCGACCATTGGCGCGGGCAGCGGCTATATCATGAGGATCTGTTGGCCGGCGCCGCGGCGCTGGCCGGGCACAAGGGGTAAGCGTCATGTGCGGCATCGCCGGTCTCTACGCGGCGCGCGACCCGGGTCTCGTCAGCGAGGCCGCCCTGACCCGCATGCTGGACGCCCTTTATCACCGGGGACCCGACAGCGAAGGGGTGTGGACCGACGCGGAGGCCGGGATCGGCTTTGGCCAACGTCGCCTGGCGATCATCGACCTTTCCCCCGCCGGCCTGCAGCCGATGACCAGCGCCAGCGGCCGTTGGGTGATCAACTACAACGGCGAGATCTTTAACTATCTCGATGTCCGCGCCGAGCTGGAAGCCAGCGGCGGGGCGCCGGACTGGCGCGGCCACTCCGACACCGAGGTGCTGGTCGAGGCGGTCGAGCACTGGGGCGTCGACGGGGCGCTGGAGCGCATCGAGGGGCAGTTCGCCATCGCCCTGTGGGACCGTCAGGAACGCCGCCTGCACCTGATCCGCGACCGGTTCGGGGAAAAGCCGCTCTATTACGGCTGGGTCGGCGGGGCGCTGGCCTTCGGATCCGAGCTGAAGGCGCTGCGCACCCTGCCCGGCTTTCCGACGACGATGGATCCGGAGGCGCTTTCGAGCTTCCTGCGCTACGCCTATGTGCCGCATCCCTGGTCGATCTGGCAGGGCATCCTCAAGCTGCCGCCGGGCGGGCGGATCAGCTTCGGGCCCGAGAGCGCCGTCGGCGAGCTGCCGGCGCCTGTCCGTTACTGGGATCCCGACCAGGCCATCCTGTCGGCCATAGACCGTCCCTGGACGGGCGGCGAGGACGAGGCGGTCGAGGCGCTTGACGCCCTGCTGAACGAGACCGTCGGCACGCGGATGATCGCCGATGTGCCGCTCGGCGCCCTGTTGTCGGGCGGGGTCGATTCCTCGGCCGTCGTCGCCCAGATGGTCGCCCGGGGCGGCAAGGTAAAGACCTACACCATCGGCTTCGACGAGCCCGGCTTCAACGAGGCCGAACACGCCAAGGCGGTGGCCGCCCACCTGGGCACGGACCATACCGAGCATTACGTCACGGCCGCCGACTGCCTGGCCGTGGTGCCGAAGTTGCCGGCTCTCTATGACGAGCCCTTCGCCGACGCCTCGCAGATCCCGACCTATCTGGTCAGCCAGCTGGCCCGGCGGGAGGTCACCGTGGCGCTGAGCGGGGATGCGGGCGACGAGATTTTCGGGGGCTACAACCGTTACTTCCACGGGGCCCGGCTCTGGGACCGTGTCGGCGGCCTGCCCCGGCCCCTGCGGGCGGCCGGCGCGGCGGGCCTTCGCAGCCTGTCGCCTGACGGCTGGAACAGGCTGACCGGCGCCTTGGGTTCGGTGCTGCCGGCCGAGTTGACCGGGGGCCGGGCCGGCGAGAAGGCGCACAAGTTCGCCGGCGTGCTGGGAGCGGCAAGCGCCGACGACTACCACATGGGTCTGCTCAGCCAGTGGGCACACCCCGAGGCTGTCGCCAGGAGCGGCGCGCGCGGACTGCACCTTCCCGCCGACCGGCAGCCGCCGGCCCAGCTGGCCGGGTTCGCCCGCCGGGCCATGGCGGTCGACACCCGCAACTATCTGCCTGACGACGTCCTGGCCAAGGTCGACCGCGCCGCCATGGGCGTCAGCCTGGAAGCCCGCGCGCCCTTCCTCGACCGCAAGGTGCTGGACTTCGCCTGGCGGCTGCCGATGGAGATGAAAATCGCGGGCGGCCGGGGCAAGCACATCCTGCGCCGGGTTCTGGATCGCCATGTGCCGCGCGCGCTGATCGAGCGGCCCAAGCAGGGTTTCGCCGTGCCCGTCGGTCGCTGGATGCGGACCGAACTGCGCGACTGGGCCGAGAGCCTGATCAGTGTCGAGGCGCTGAACCGCGAGGGCCTGTTCAATCCGGGGCCCGTGCGCGCGGCCTGGGATGAGCACATCAGCGGCCGCCGCGACCATGACCTGCGGCTGTGGTCGGTGCTGACCGCCCAGGCCTGGGCCCAGGCTCAGCGTGACGCCGTCGTCGCGAGCGTCGCCGCGTGACCGAGACCGCGTTGAAAGGCGTCGCCGTCGCCCTGTTCGGCAACACAGACTGGTACCTCTACAATTTCCGCCTGCCGCTGCTGCATCGGCTGCGCGAGGAGGGGACCCGCCTGATCCTGATCTCGCCGCCCGGCGAGTACGGCGAGAAGCTCAAGGCGATGGGCTTCGACTGGCGCCCCCTGCCGATGGAGCGGCGCAGCCTCAATCCGCTGGCCGAGGCGAAGCTGCTGCTGCACATCGCCGGGCTGCTGCGGGCAGAGCAGGTGGCCATCATCCACGGCTTCACCATCAAGCCGGCCATCTACGCCGGCATCGCCGGCCGGATGGCGGGGGTACAGGGCCGGGTCAGCGCCGTCGCAGGGCTGGGCTTTGTGTTCATCAGCGACAGCCTGAAGGCGCGGCTGCTGCGCCCGGTGGTCCGCAGCCTGGCCTGGCTGGCCTTCGGGGGCCGACAGGCCCGGCTGATCGTCCAGAACCCGGACGACCGCGAGGCCTTCGTGGGCCGGCGGCTGGTCCATCCCGCCAAGGTCCACACCATTCCCGGCAGCGGCGTCGACCTGACCCGCTTCCAGGTCAGCACCCGCGTTCGCGGCGAGGACGAGCCGCTGAAGGTCCTGCTGGCCGCCCGCATGCTGTGGGACAAGGGCCTGGCCGAGTTCGTCGAGGCGGCGCGGATCCTGAAAGCCGAGGGCCGCAACATCCGCTTCCTGCTGGCCGGCGAGCCGGACCCGGGCAACCCGGCCGCCTGCAGGGCCGAAGACCTGGCCGGCTGGACGGCCGAGGGGCTGGTCGAGCATCTGGGCCATGTCGACGACATGCCGGCCCTGCTGGGCGACGTCGACGTCGTCGTCCTGCCCAGCTACCGCGAGGGCCTGCCCAAGACCCTGATCGAGGCCGCCGGCTGCGCCCTGCCGCTGGTTACGACCGATGTGCCCGGCTGCCGCGAGGTGGTCACCCACGAGGAGGACGGCCTGCTGGTCACGGTGCGGGAGCATGCGGGGCTGGTGGAAGCCATCGGCCGGTTGGACGATGATCCGGAGCTGCGGCGACGGCTGGGCCTGGCGGCGCGGGAGAAGGCCCTGCGCCTGTTCGACGTCGAGATCGTCATGCGGCGGACGCTGGGTGTCTATCGCGAGCTTCTGGACAGCCGATAGGTCGAACGGTGTTCTGACGGCGAATTAACTACCGCTGGCCAATCCACCGTGGTCCGTTTGCGCGACCTCGGGAGGGCACACCATGTTCAGGCTCATCGCCGCCACCCTGTTCCTGATTGCCGTATCCACACCGGCCAATGCCGCCGAAGCCACCCTGCGCGCCTATCCGGCCGGGCCGCTGAACGCCTTTCCGCTCGACAGTGTGCGGGGGCTGCAGAGCCTGATGCTGCACAATGTGGCCGTCATCAACACCACGGGGCAGCCTGTCACGGTGGATAGCCTCGCGTTCGAGCTTATGCGCGGCGGCGAGCCGGTCGAGCACAAGGCGTTCGGCCAGGCCGACCTCGCCCGCCTGGCCGCCGGAGGCTCCGGGCTGCAGCAGGCGGGAATGATCGAGGCGGTAGGCTTCCAGTTCGGCGAGGTTCTCGGCAGGCCGGCGGCGAAGCTGGGCGCGACGCCGGTCCTGGCCCCTGGCGAAGGGCTGCTGGTTACATCCCAGGTGCTGACCTTCACCGGCAAGCGCGACGCCGTCCGCGTCACCGCCCGCAACGCCAGCGGCGTCATCGTTGCCCATCTGAGCATTCCGATCATCGTCGCCCAACCGGAAGCGCGATATCGCTTTCCGCTCAAGGGCAGCTTCTATGTCCAGGCCGGCCCGTCACTGAACACCCACCACCGCTGGGCGGTCCCCGAGGAGTTCGCGCTCGATATCGGGCAGATCGGAACCGGCGGCCGCACTTATCGCACCAACGGAAGCCGCTTTGCGGACTACTGGGTCTACGGCCTGCCGGTTCTGGCCGCCGCCGACGGCGAGGTGGTCAAGGTCATCGATAGCTGGGGCGAGGACGAAAGCCTGATCCGCAAAGCCGGCGAGAGCCAGCAGGCCTACTACGAGCGCATCGTCACCGCCCAGAACACCCGAATGGCCACCGAGGGCGCGGAGGTGTTGGCCGGCAACGCCGTGGTCGTTCGCCACGCCTGGGGCGAATACAGCGTCTACGGCCACCTTAAGCCGGGGTCGGTGACCGTCAGGATCGGCCAGAGCGTCAAGGCCGGCGATCTGCTGGCCGCTGTCGGCAGCTCCGGCTCCTCAACCGAGCCGCATCTTCACTTCCACGTCTGCGATGGGCCAAGCGCGCTGAACTGCATCGGCAAGCCGGCGATGTTCAGCAATGTCGAGATCCCGATGGCCCTGCTGCCGGGGCCGATCCAGAGTGGGGATATCGTCGAGACCCGCTGACCCGTCAGGCCGGGTCGGCCTCGGCCGTGTCCGCGTCGGCGTCGGCGTCCGCATGGAATTCGTCGGCCGGGACGAAGGCGGCGCCCTCGTCGTCCAGCACCCAGACGCCGATGAAGGCGGGGTGAGTGGGGTCGACGTCCTCGTCGAGCAGGTCGCCCTCGTAGAGGCCGACGTTGCTGAAGTCGAAGTCCAGCGACAGTTGATGCGCATAGCCGACCATCTCTTCGGCCATGCGGCGCGAGTAGCCGAGGGCTTCGCTCAGGTCGCCGAACTCATCGGTCAGGGTGCTGACCTCGGCCGCATCGCTGCCTTGGGTCGCACTGGTGGTGACGATGGTGAACGCGGGCATGGGTCGTCTCTCGTGGGTCGGAAACCCTCTCCCTAACCTGTTCCCTGCGGAAACCGGCCGACATTCTGAAAAAACCTGTCGATCAGTCGGCGTCGCGGTCGGCTTTTCTGGCCGCGCGGTAGGTCTTCTGGACCCGCCGGTCGCTGTCCTTCTGCACGCGCTCGGCCTTGGCCTCCACCGCCGCCAGCTCGAGGCCAAGCTTCAGGAAGTGGGCCCAGCGATCGGGGGCAAGCTCGCCGCTGCGCAGCGCGGCCTGCACCGCGCAGCCCGGTTCACCGGTATGCCCACAGTCGCTGAACCGGCAGGCGGCGATCAGCGCTTCGACGTCGTCGAACACGGCGCTGAGGCCTTCCTCGGCATCGATGAGGCCGACTTCGCGCATGCCGGGGGTGTCGATGATCAGGCCGCCACCGGGCAACAGGACCAGGTGGCGATAGCTGGTGGTGTGTCGGCCCTGGTCATCAGACTGGCGGATCGCCTTGGTCGCCATCCGCTCCTCGCCAAGGAAGGTGTTGACGAGGGTGGACTTGCCGGCCCCGGACGAGCCGATCAGCACGCAGGTCTCGCCCGGCCCCACATGGGCCAGCAGAGCGTCCAGACCAACGCCCTCCCGCGCCGAGACAAGCACCACCGGGCAGTCGATCGCCAGGGCGCCGATGCGGGCGGCCTCGGCCTCCGGCTCGGCGCTGAGATCGGACTTGGTCAGCACCACCACCGGGCGAGCGCCGCTCTGCCAGGCGGCGGCCAGATAGCGCTCGATCCGGCGCGGGTTGAGGTCGGCGTTCAGGGAGGCGACGACGAAGGCCACGTCGATGTTGGTGGCGATCACCTGCACGGTCTGCACGCTGTCGGCGGCGCGGCGCACGAAGGCGGTGCGGCGGGGCAGCACGGCGTGGAGGGTGGCGGTGCGCTCGCCCGGGTTCATCGACAGGGCCACCCAGTCACCGACGGCAGGCGGGCCGGCCTCACCGGCCTCGTGCAGCAACCGGCCGGAAGCCTTGGCGCGGATTTCACCCTCGTCGGTGACCACCAGATAGCCATTGCGCTGCTGGACAATGACGCGCGCGGGCCTGTGGCCGGCGCGGGCGTGGGGCGCGAACGCCTCCGCCATGGCGTCGGTCCATCCGTAGGAGCGGATCACGCCAGGGGTTTCCCGAACGGCCTAAGCACCGGTCTCGTCCACGACGATGGTGACGGTCTTGCCGCGGGACAGCGGCTCCCAGCCGGCTTCGATGGCCGATGAAATAGCCCTCGCGACCCGATCAGGATCAATCTGCGCGGCCTTGAGAAGCGGCGCGCCGTATTTCGGCTGATGGCCGGCAGGAAACTCGACGACAGCCTCCCGTTGGCCCTCCTTGTGGCGCAGGGCGAGCGCCATGCCGCGGTATTCGTTGGCGTCGCTGGACCACTGTGGCTGGCGTTGAAGCCGCCAGACATAGGGCTCCCCCGCCACCACGATATCGAACTCCGCGCCTTGCTTGGGTTTTGCCATGGCAGGGAGTTAGCCCGACAAGCCGGCCTTTGCCATCCCGGGCGCTGAATTGACGGATGCCTGGATCGGTCCCGCGCTGATCCGGCAACCGGTCGCCACGTTGCGGAACGCCCTCTACCGCGTGATCTTCAGGTCGTCGAACCAGGCTTCGCCATTGGACCGGACGCGGCCGGGGGAGGCCAGCGTCAGCCATTGGGCGTCGCACCCCACCGGCACGTCGACCACGCTGGTGAAGGTCGTCCAGCCGGTCGTTCCCGACAGCGAGGTTCCGGGATCGACGATGGCGGCGTTGCGTTGGGCGCAGCGGAAGCCCCAGACCAGCGGACGGGCCAAGGGAATGCCGTCACCCTTCCAGCGACCGCTGAGCACATGGCGACCGGGAGGCAGGGCCAGCAACTGGCGGGCGAGAACGCCCGGCGGCAGGGCCTGGGTGAAGCGCAGATAGAGAGCCTTGCCGGCGCCGTCGTCGCGCGGAGTCGGTTCGGCGATGATGCCGGTGCGGTCGAAATACTGCCAGTTGAACGGAGCGGGGCCGGGCAGGCCCTCGAACCCGCCATCGTAGGGGTCCGCGAGGTTGGCTACCCCTTCCGGCGGCAGGAGCTGGGCCCAAATCAGGAACGCCTGAGGGTATTGCTCCTCCTTGACCAGCCGGCCGACGACGGCGCCCGTCTCGACCTCGCTGGGCGGGTGTTTGCCCTTGGCCATGGCCGCCAGCAGGGTCATGGCGGCGCCCGGATTGTCGCCGCTCTTGGCCATGTTGATCAGGAAGGCAGAGCGCCAGGGCGGCTGGCCGTCGAGCCGCCCCGCCAGCAGTTCGGCGCCGCCGGGCAGGGCGGCCAGCCGGGACAGCTGGGTCCCCATGGTCCCGCGCATCGACACCGGCCAGGCCCGCAGCAGGCCATCGGCCCGTTCGGCGGCCTCGGCCAGCTTGCCGGCCCTAAGGCGGTCGGCGACCAGCCAGCTGACCGCCGGGATGTCCCGCTTCATGCGATCGCCCGCGATGGTCATCAGGCGGTTACGGGCGGTCTGGTCGTCGCTGGCGAAAGCCAGGGTGCGGAAGGCCGAGGCGGAAGTGGGATCGCGCTTGAGCGCCGCCAGAGCCAGGCGGCGGGCCGGGGCGGCCTCGCCGCGTTCCAGCCGCCTTTCGGCCAGCCGGGCCATGGCTTCGGCGTCGCTCGGGCGCCATCCCAGGGCCTGGGCCGGATGTTCGGGCGTCAGGGCGTCGGCGGCCGAACGCTGGACGATCAGGCCGGCAAGTCCCAGCCCGCCCAGCACCAGGACGGCCGCGAGGGCGGCGTCCCGCCAGGGGAAGGTCTTGCGGGGCGGCTCCGGCGGAACCGGCGGCACGACCCGCAGGATCGGCCGCTCTCGTTCCCCACTGGCGCGGGCCTCCGACGCCGGCATGGGATCAGCCCTTCTTGCCGCTCAGCTTCTTGGTGTCGTTGCTGCCGTATTCGTAGTTGTAGGCGTAGCCATAGCCATAGCCATAGCCATAGCCGTAGCCGGCCGCTTTCAGGCTGAACTTGGACAGCAGGGCCCCAAGGATGCGGGCGTGGCCGAGGTCGAGGCGGCGCAGGGCCGCCTTGGCCAGGCCCTGGCGTGTGGTGCCGGCCTCGATGACCAGGATGGTGCCGGCCACCGAAGAGGCCAGCAGCGGGGCGTCGGCCAGGCCCATGACCGGCGGACCGTCGATGACCAGCAGGTCGAAGTGCTGCTGGGCCTCGGCGACCAGGGCGCGGATGCGGGCGCCAGCCAGCAGTTCGGCCGGGTTGGGCGGCAGCGGACCACAGGGGATGAAGGCCAGGTTCGGCTGGTCGGTGGCCTGGGCCAGTTCGATCAGCGTCGCCGAACCGGTCAGGTAGTTGGACAGGCCGGCGCTGCTGTCGGCGCGCAGGGTGCGGTGCAGGGACGGGTTGCGCAGGTCGCTGTCGACCAGCAGCACGTTCATGCCCAGCTTGGCGAAGTTCTTGGCCAGGGCCACCGAGGTGGTCGACTTGCCTTCCGACGGCCGGGCCGAAGTGACCAGGATGTTCCTGGGCACGCCCTCGTTGGTCGAGAACTGCAACGCCGTGCGGACCGAGTAGTAGGCTTCGGAGAAGGCGCTGCGCGGATCGGCCATGGCCTCTTCCGGGGTAACGCCCTTTTCGAGCATCGGGATGGCGCCGAGCAGCGGCATGCCGAGCTTGCCCTCGATGTCCTCGGGGACCTTGATGGTCTCGTCGAGGCTCTCCAGACCGAAGGC
>JANPKF010000565.1:0-2172 GCA_031425895.1 Caulobacteraceae bacterium
TTCGGACCGCCAATGCAGTTCCAGGTTCTGGCCGCTCTCGAAACAGCATTCCTGCTTCCACAGGTCGACATCATGCGCCCCGACACCGACGCCAACTTCACCGGCATTGGCGCCCGCGACCCCAAGCCCAAGAGCGAAAGCCGCCCCGACAAACATCGCACGCATGGTCTACCCCCAACAGGATCGATAGCCCGGTCTTACGGGCTTTGAGGATCGGGTGCAAAGGGCTAGTCAGGCAACCCACTAGCGCAGCCTCGGGGAGCCTCTCCCTGAACGTTACCTTCGCCGATATCGTGGAGGCCGCCCGCGCCATCGAGGGTCTGGCCGTCGTCACCCCGCGGATCGAAAGCCCCCACCTCAACGACCGCCTCGGCGGCCGAGTCCTGCTCAAGCCCGAGACCCTTCAACGGGGCGGCGCCTTCAAGTTCCGCGGCGCCATGAACAAGCTGTCGAAGCTCAGCGACGAGCAGCGCGCCCGCGGCGTCGTCGCCTGCTCCAGCGGCAATCACGCCCAGGGCGTGGCCCTGGCCGCCCGCATGGTCGGCGCCCCGGCGGTCATCGTCATGCCCAGCGACGCCCCGGCCATGAAGATCGCCAACACCCGCGACTACGGCGCCGAAGTCATCCTCTACGACCGCTACACCGACAACCGGGAAGCCATCACCGAAGGCGTCGCCGCAGACCGGGGCATGACCATCGTCTGGCCCTTCGACGATTATGACATCGCCGCCGGCCAAGGCACGGTCGGCCTGGAGCTGGAAGCCCAGGCCCGGGGCCTCGGCGCCCATCTCGACCTTGCCCTCACCCCGGTCGGCGGCGGCGGTCTGGCGGCGGGCGTCTCCACAGCACTCAGGCATCTCTCCCCCGGCACGGAGGTCTACGGCGTCGAACCGTCCGCCTTCGACGACACCGCCCGCAGTATCGCGACCGGAACCCGCGTCTTCGCCGACCAGACCGCCCGCTCGATCTGCGACTCCCTGCTCTCGCCCGCCCCTGGCCTGAAGACCCTGCCGATCAACGCCGCCAACCTCTCCGGCGTGCTGACCGTCACCGACGCCGAGGTCGCCGAGGCCATGCGCTTCGCCTTCACCTGGCTGAAGCTGGTGGTGGAGCCCGGCGGCTGCGTGGGCCTGGCGGCGCTGCTGGCCGGCAAGGTGACGCTGGACGGACGGACGGCAGGGGTGGTGCTGTCAGGCGGCAACGTCGACCCGGACCTGTTCTCCAGGGTTTTGGCGGGAGACGTTTAGCCTCAGGACTCCCTTCTCCCCTTGCGGGAGAAGGTGGCCCCGAAGGGGTCGGATGAGGGGTTGAAGACTCTCAAAGCTGCGACCACCCTCAACCGCCGCAACCTGACAGACCGGTGCGACCCCTCATCCGTCGGCTTCGCCGACACCTTCTCCCGCAAGGGGAGAAGGGAACGCGGAGGCAGCCCCTTTAAAAGCCGCGCCCGAACTCGCAGGATCCCCCATGTTCACCACCTTCACCCCCGTCCAGACCCCCGCCCTGGTCATCGACCGCGCCGCCCTCGAGGCCAACCTCGCCACCATGCAGGCCCTCTGCGACGCCGCCGGCCTGCGCCTGCGGGCCCACGGCAAGACCCACAAATGCACCGCCCTGGCCCGTCGCCAGATGGAGCTCGGCGCCGCCGGTCTCTGCGCCCAGACCATCGGCGAGGCCGAGGCCTTCATTGCCGGCGGCATCACCGACGTCCTGATCACCGCCCCCGCCCCCGCCTGGGCCGCCCCCCGCATCGCCGCCCTCACCGGACGCGGCGCCACCATCGGCGCCGTCGCCGACCATGCCGACCAGATCGCCTGGCTGGGCGAGGCCGCCCGCGCGGCAGGCGGGATCATCGACATCGTCGTCGACCTCGACCCCGGCACCCACCGCACCGGCGCCCATCCGGACCAGATCGTCGCCCTCGCCCGCCTCGCCGCCGACACCGAAGGCCTGCGCTTCGCCGGCATCCAGGCCTACGCCGGCCACATCCAGCACATCGGCCCGGTCGCCGACCGCCGCGCCGCCTACGACGCCGTCATCGCCCGCACCGCCGCCGTCCGCGACGCCCTGATCGCCGCCGGCCTGCCCCCGCCGGTCATCACCGGCGGCGGCACCGGCACCCACGCCTTCGACCTGACGAGCGGCGTCTTCACCGAACTCCAGGCCGGCAGC
>JANPKF010000566.1:0-4107 GCA_031425895.1 Caulobacteraceae bacterium
CCTGGCCGCTGTCGGCGAGGCGGAGAACTGGCGAGCCACCTGCGGGAAGGGCGCGCCCTGCTGCATCTGGCTGATCAGCGACTGGGCGCCGTTGAAGGCGACGTCCGGGCCGCCGACGCGGGCGTTGTCGATGAAGATTTCGCTGATCTGATACTGCGGCTTGGTGGCGGCATCGGACAGGCGCTTCTGAACGGCTTTCACCTGATCGGCGCCGACGCGCAGGCGGGAGCCGTAACGGCCGCGCATGTAGCCTTCCCAGGCATAGTCGATGCGAATCTGTTCGCGATAGGTTTCGGAAGCGACGCCCTGGGCCGCCAACTGGGCAAAGAACTGGTCGGCGGTGACCTTGTACTGGCCCTGGACCTGATCGGCGATGACCTCCTCCAGCTCCTTGTCGTCGGGCAGGATGGTCGTCTTGTTTTCCTTCTCGACGCGGCGCAGCTCCTGACGCTTCAGGCGCTCGTCGATCATCTGGCGCAGGGCTTCGGACTGAAGCTGCGGCAGGGTCTCGGCGGTCGGCTGGAAGCCGGTGGTGAGGATCAGCAGCTTCATGCGCTGCACCAGGTCGTAGCTGGAAATGATGTCGTCGTTGACGACCGCCGCGACGCCTTCGGCCAGCTCCGGCTGCACGGCGGGAGCGGGCGCTTCCTGCGCGAAAGCGGCCATGGGCATGCCTGCCGTGGCCAGGGCGATGACCGAAACCGTGGCCAGGATCCTGCCCGTTACCTTAAGCGTCGAGAGCAAATTCGTCGTTCCCATAGTGCAAGTCCGCCAGCGCAAAAGCGCGCTCTGCGGGGAAGGTCACCGCCTGTAGCCTTTATCGCCCAATGTGGCGAGCGTTAGGCGCAGGACCACCGAGTCCGATGGTCCCAGCGAGCGGTTGAACGTCTCCTCGTGGATCCAGACGACGGCCAGGTCCAGGCAGTCGTCGCGGTAGAAGGCGCCCAGCTCCTGGCGGCGCCAGACATCGTTCTCGATATCCCAGACGCCGGCGGTGGTGATGCCAAAGGTCTTGGAGACCAGGACATCGGCTGCGAAGTCGATGTCCTGGCGTTCGACGCCGGTGATGTCCTGGTTGTCGTGCAGGTAGCGGACATAGCCGTTGGCCCGTTCGAACGTGGCGTTCACCCCGATCTCGAGGCGGCGCAGGTCCAGGGTCTCCGAATCCAGGCGGGCCCGACCGTACAGGGTCAGGTTCTGGAAGGGCTTGGCGTCGCCGGCCAGGATCCAGTCGCTGGCCTTGGGCTGCAGTCCGCTGCGGGCCGGCAGGACGGTGTCGTCGGTGTCGCGGAGGCTGCGTCCGATCAGCAGGCTGAAGGACCGGCCGTCGTCGAAGGAGACGGTCGCCCGGCCCCCGACGTTGAGCCGCAGGCCGCCTTCGTAGAGATCGAACCCCGGCGACTTGTTGGCGCGGAAGAGGTTGGTCTCGTCAAACTCCAGGACGACGGAGTCCTCCCCTCCATTCAGTGAATTCGGCAGGCGGGGGTCGAGGTCGCTGTCAGGCGACACGGCGATCTGGGCGATCGGTTCCAGCACGATGGTGCGGTCGCCGTCTCGGCGGAACAGCGGGTAGGTCAGGTCGAAACCGATCACCCCGAGGGCGCGGCCAAAGCTCGCACTGCCGCCGGCGGCCGGATAGTCCTCGATGGAGTAGTAGTCGCCGCGCGCTTCCACAAAGGGCGAAATCCGCAGGCCGCTGTCGAAGGTGACACTGGTGCGCCAGTCGGCCTGGAAGGTGGCGCGACGGGAATCGGCGCCGGGCTGGCTGGCCACGAACTGCGACTGCTCGCGGGTCAGCACCACGGCCGAGCCCTGCATGCGGAAGCGACCGCCCAGCACCGGCATCGGCAGCTCGAACCGGCCTTCGATCAGCGGGGCGATGGTCGGGAAGGTGCGGTCATTGTCGGTCGGGCGCAGGCCCTGGACGCTGATGGCGTTGACGGAGAACCAGGAGAGATTGTCCTGACGCGTGGCGAACAGCTGGCTGGTCAGGCGACGGTTGTCGCTGGAGACCAGGCCACGTTGGCGGGAGACGTCGCTGATGTCGTATTTGTCGAAGATCAGGTCGTCGCTGGCGCGCTCGGCCGCAAAGCCCCACTTCCAGTTCTCGTCGATATCGAAGGCGCCGTTGGCCAGCACGTAGGAGCGGTGGGTCGCGTCACCGATCTTGCTGCCGTTGCTGTCGAGGTCCTTGCTGTAGGTATAGCCGAACCGGGCCTCGATCTCGCCGCTGTAGAAGCGCTGGCGGTAGTCGAAGTTGACGAACGGATTGACCTTGGTGTTGACCTGCGGCGTCACGGTCAGGTCGGCGTAGGGGTTGATCACCCAGAGGTAGGGCTGCTCGTACGACAGGCCGCGCCGCTGCGAGGCGACGATGGTCGGGGGCAGCAGGCCGGACATGCGGTCGGCGCCGGGATCAGCGTGCCAGAGGATCGGCGTGTAAAACACTGGAACGCCGAACATTTCTATGACGGCGTTCTCGTAATAGATCAGGTGCTTTTCACCGTCCTGGACCACCTTGTCGGCCTTGATCGACCAGGTTGGATCCTTGGTCTTGTCCTCTTCGCAGAGCTCGCAGGGGGTGTAGATGCCCTTGTTGAGTTCGGCGGTGTTGTCGTCGCGGCGGACCAGGGTGTCGCCTGCGATCTTGATGTTGTTCTGCAGTCGGGCCGAGAAGCCCTTGGCGACGCCGGCCCGGAACTGGTCGTCGAGGACCATTTCATTGGCGAAGGCGGTCGTTCCGTCCTGGTCGACGACAACCACGTTGCCGGTGGCGACAACGACGCCGGTGGTGCGATTGTAGACCACGCGATCGGCCCGCAGGGTGCGGCCCTGGTTGCGGATCTGAACCTCGCCTTCGGCGGTGATCGTCCCGCCGGTGTCGTCCTGGATGAGGGTGTCGGATTCCAGCAGGTAGCCCGTCTCACCCAGGCCATCGTCGGCGAGCGGCGCGGCCTGTTCCGGCGCGGCGGCCATGGCGGGCAGGGCGGTGGCGATGGCGCCGTCCTCGTCCGCGAAGGCGGGCAGGGCCAGGGCGGTGAACGCGAGCGCCGTCGCCCCGGCCAGCAGGCGGGCGCGGGTCTTGCGCGGATCGGTGCGGTCCAGCCTCATGTAACCCCTGTTTCCCTCTCGCGAAGCACTAGGGCCGCGAGTCACCCGTCTTCCGTATAGCAAAGCAGGGTCAGACCCGACAAAAGCGCCAGCAAGGGCGGCGCCCAGGCCGCCAGCATGGCCGGTATGATCTCCGCCCTGCCGAGCGCTATGCACATTTGGTTGAAGAAGAAGAAGGCGAAACCAAGGACCACCCCCGATCCGGCCAGGGCCGGCAGGCCGCCGAGCCTCATCAGACGCAACGAAAATGCGGCGGCGAGAACGGACATGGCCGAGAACAGGATGGGCGTGGCCAGCAATTGCTGCAGCCTCAGGCGATAGGCGAGCGCCGAGAAGCCGGCCTTCTCGGTGCCGACGATGGTGGCCGGCAGGCGCCAGAAGGCGATGGCTTCGGGCGTGGTGAACCGCTCGATGGCCGCCTGGTCGTCGAGGGTCGAGGGGATGGTCAGGCTTTCGGAGCGCACCGAGCCCGCGCCCGGCGTCGCCTCGCGCACATCGCTCAGACGCCAGTAGCCTGGCATCAGCCGCGCCTCCGCCGCCTCGACCCGGCGGGAGAAGGCCAGGCCGCCGTCGGGTTCGATGCGGTAGATGAACATCGAGACGACCTTCAGCCGCACGACCCCCTCGACCTGATCGTGGCTGCGGGCCCGGATGACCACCTGGGTGCGGTCGTCGGTCTGGCGCAGCCAGGTCTCCTTCGGGGCGTTGGCGAGATAGTCGTCCATGACCGCCGTTCGGGCCTGCTCGAACTTGACGTTCATCCAGGCCGCCATGGGATTGAGCACGGCGACGGTCAGGGCCCCGACCACGAAGGCGGCGGCGGCGGCCGGCAAGATGAAGCGCCAGGCCGAGACGCCGGCGGCGCGCATGGCGATCAGCTCGCTGCGCCGGTTCAGGCCCACGAAGGCCGCCAGGGTTCCGAACAGGAAGACGAACGGCAGCAGCTGGATAATCACCTGCGGCGACTTCAGCAGCATAAGACCGAGTATGCGCGCG
>JANPKF010000567.1:0-9548 GCA_031425895.1 Caulobacteraceae bacterium
GTCCGGGTCGCCTGCCAGGTTGGTGGTGACGGTGGCCAGGTTCTCGGCGATCGAGCGGGCGCCGGTGGCGCCGCCGCCGTTGCTAGTAATGACCGGGGCCTCGGCGACGTTGGTCACGGTCACGGCGATGGCCTGGGTGTCGAACAGCGCGCCGTCGCTGGCCCGGACGATGACGTCATAAATGTTGTCGGCGCCGACGTCGGTGGGGGCTTCGAAGTTGGGGGCGACCTTGAACTCGAGCAGTCCGGTGGTGGCGTTGATCTTGAACCTGGCCGCGTCGGCGCCGCCGACGATGGCGAAGGTCGGAGCCGTGCCGTCCGGGTCGGTGGCGGTGACCGTGGCGACCACGGCCCCGCCCTCGGCCGTCGAAGCGGTGGCGCCTGCGCCCCCGCCGCCGGAGGTGATCACCGGCGTTTCGGCAGCGTTGGTGATGGTTACCGACAGGGTCTGGGTATCGGTCAGGATACCGTCGGAGACCTGGACGACGACCTGGTAGATGTTGTCGCCGTTGCTGTCGGTTGGGGCCTCGAAGTTGGGGGCGCTGACGAAGGACAGCACGCCGGTCAGGCTGTTGATGGTGAAGCGGGCGGCGTCGGCGCCGCCGCTGATGCTGTAGGTCAGCATCGTGCCGGCATCGACGTCGGTCGCGACAACGGTGGTCACGCCGATGGCGTTCTCGGCCTGGCTGATGCCGGCGACGCCGCCGCCGCCGTTGCTGGTGATGGCCGGGGCTTCGTTCTGGTTGGTCACCGTGACGGTGAAGGCCTGGGTGTCGCTGGCCGTGCCATCGCTGGCCCGGACGATCACCTCATAGGCGTTGTCGGCATTGGCGTCGGTGGGGGCCTCGAAGTCGGGGCTGGCGATGAAGGCCAGGGCGCCGCTGGAGCCGTTGATCGTGAAGCGGCTGGCGTCCGCGCCGCCGGCGATGCTGTAGGTGACGACGGCGCCGTTATCGATGTCGACGGCGCTGATGGTGGCGACACTGGTCCCGTTCTCGACGCGGGTGGCGCTGGCGGTCGCGCCGCCGCCGTTGCTGACGATGGTCGGGGCGTCATTGGCGCCGGTGATGGTCACGGTCACCGTCACCGGGCTGGTCAGCCGGGCGATGTTGGCGGCGCCGTAGAGGACGTAGGAGGCCCCCGCGTCGGTGCGGCCGCTGGGGTCGGCGTTGGGCGAGCCGATGATCAGGTCGTCGACGCCGTCGTTGTTGAGGTCGCCCCCCGCCGATACCGCCTGGCCGCTGAAGCCGCCGACCGCGCCGCCGCCGATGGCGAAGCCGGTCATGCCGTTCAGCAGCGACAGGTCGACGCTGCCGTAGCCGCCGGTGCGCCCGAACAGGACGTAGCTCTGGCCGGCGTCGGTGCTGCCCTCGGGATCGGCGTAGAGGGCGCCGATCAGGAGGTCGTCGACGCCATCGGCGTTGACGTCGCCGGCGGAGCTGACCGTGTGGCCGGCCAGGTCGCCGCCCGCGCCGCCGCTGATCACGAAGCCGCTGGTCCCGGAAATGCTGGACAGGTTGACCGAGGCGCCGAAGCCGCCGGCGCTCCGTCCATAGAGGATGTAGACCTCGCCGGCGTTGGTGCGGCCGGACGGGTCGCCGTAGAGAGCGCCGACGGCGATGTCAACGATGACGTCGTAGTTGAGGTCGCCGGCCCAGGCCACCGACCAGCCGGCGAAGTCGCCCGCATCGATGCCATTGAGGACGAAGCCGGTGGTCCCGTTGAGCGCGCCGAGATTGACGTTGGCCGCGAAGCCGCCGCTGTGGCCGAACAGGACGTAGGCCTCGCCGGCGCCTGCCCGCCCGCCCGGATCGCCGCCGGCCGCCCCGACGATGAGGTCAGCGAAGCCGTCGTTGTTGAGGTCGCCGGCCGAGGCGACCGACAGGCCGCTCTGGTCGGCGGCGTCGATGCCCGAGATCGAAAAACCGTTGGTCCCATTGAGCGTGGTGACGTCGATGGAGGCGCTGAACGGCCCGGTTCGGCCGAACAGGACATAGGACTTGCCGGCCCCTGACAGTCCGGCCGGATCGGCGTCACGCGCCCCGACGATGAGGTCGGCCCGGCCATCGCCGTTAACGTCTCCCGCCGCCGAGACCGAGAAGCCCAGGCTGTCGGTGGCCGCTCCGCCGCGGATGACGAAGCCGTTGGTCCCGTTGAGGCTGCTGACGTCGAGGCCGCCGGCGAACCCGCCCGTCGCCTGGCCGAAGATTACATAGGCGGCGCCGACGTCGAGGCCGGCGGGGCCGTTGGCCTTGGGGGCGCCGATGATGAAGTCCGCCCGGCCATCGCCGTTGACGTCGCCGGCCGCCGAGACGCTGGTCCCCAGAAAGTCGAGCGCCGCGAAGCCCCGGATCGAAAAGCCTTGCGCGGGCGTCAGGCTGGCCAGGTCAACGCCGGTGTAGCCGCCGGTCCTGCCATAGAGGACGTAGGCCGTGCCGGCATTGCCGCGCCCGCCCGGATCCGCCTGCAGGGCGCCGATCAGCACATCGTCGATGCCGTCGGAATTGATGTCGCCGATGCCGGCCACGGCGTAGCCGGACAGGTCGCCGGCCGCGGCGCCGCTGATGGTGAAGCCCTTGGCCGAGGTCAGGGCGCCGGCGCTGATGAAGCCGTCAGGCGCGACGGACGAGCCGCCGCCGTCGGTGGCGACATAGGTGAAGGTCTCGGTGGCGGTCTGGCCGGCGGCCAGCTGCTGGTAGGCGCCGTTGACCAGGAAACTCAGCGTGCCGTTGGCGCCCACCAGGATCTGGGTCCCGGAGGCGAGGGTGATGACCGAGCCAGGCGATACGCCGGCGCCGTTGACCTGCACGATTCCGACGACGCCGGTGTCGTTGGCCAGGACCGGAAGGACGACCGTTCCGCCATCCTCGGCGGTCGTCCCGCTGTCGCTGGTTCCGGAGACCACGCGGGGCGCGGCCAGAGGATCGCCACCGCCTGGCGTCAGGGCCGCAAGCGGGGTGTCGTTGGAACTTCTCTTGGTCGCCACGATATCGCCCCCTGAAACCCCGGACGGCGACGCCGACCGAACAGCGCGCCGCGAACGGCGTTCCCCAGCTACGTACCTTCCGCGCGTTTGGTTTTGGCGTCAAATTTGAAGATCTGGACCAAAACGGGTAGCGGACCGAGCCGGCTCCCCAAACGCTTGCATTCCATTTGGCCGACCGATGTTTGGTGCTATCGTCCCGGCTTCGGGGTAGGCCCGGGCCGGGGAGGCCTTGGGCGGGCGTTCAAAGGGGGCCGCGTGGAGCGTCAGCTCGCGGGCAAGATCGGTGCGTTCTCAGGCCTGTTCTGGCCTGGGATGATGCTCGCCATGGCGTTGTTGTTCGCCGCGCCGGCCGCCGCCCAGGCGGTTCACAACGGCGTGGGCAGCTGCGCCGGCTCCACCTGCCACGGGCGCAGCGCCGGTGACGGCGCGGTGGTGCGCCAGAACGAGCTGGTGGTCTGGCAGGATTATACGAGCGCGGCCGGGGCCCACTCCCGGGCCTGGCGCAGCCTGCAGACCCCCTGGGCCCAGAAGATCGCCGACCGGCTGGGCCTGGGCGACGCCGCCCGGGCGCCGGCCTGTCTCGGCTGTCACACCGACAACGCCGCCCGGCGCGGGCCGACCTTCCAGATCTCCGACGGCGTCGGCTGCGAGTCCTGCCATGGCGGCTCCGGCGACTGGCTGGCCAGCCACTACACCGCCACCGCCAACCGGGCGGACAATCTGTCGCGGGGCATGCGGCCGCTGGACGATCCCAGGGTTCTGGCCTCCACCTGCCTCGACTGCCACTTCGGCAGCGACAAGCCCGGCCAGTTCGTCAGCCACCGCATGATGGCCGCCGGCCACCCGCGCATGAGCTTCGAGCTCGACCTGTTCAACAGCTTCCAGCGCCACCACACCGTCGACGCCGACTACCTGGCCCGCAAGCGGGTCGCCGGGGGCGTCACCACCTGGGCGGTCGGCCAGGCCATGGCCCTTGAACGCTCCCTGACCCTGTTCACCTCATCGAAGGGCAGTGAGGGGGTGTTCCCCGAGTTCTACTTCTTCGACTGCCACAGCTGCCACCGGGCGATCAGCGACGAGGCCAACCCGCCGGTGCGATTCGGGCCCAATCCCGGCCGGCCGATCATCTGGGGCGCGCCCCCCTACAATGACGAGAATATGATCCTGCTGACGGCGGCGGCGAAGATCGCCGCGCCGGAGCTGGCCGAGCGGTTCGCTGCCGACTCGCGGGCCTTCCACCAGGCGATGGGCGGCGACCGGGCCGGCATGCTGGCCGCCGCGAACAGGCTGAACGCCACCACGCGGCAACTGGGGTCCCGCTTCGCCGGCAAGGGTTTCAGCGACCGCGACACCGTCGCTGTCCTGCGGCTGGTGCTCGGCGACGCCCTGACCGTCCGCTACACCGACTACAGCGGCGGCGCCCAGGCGGTGATGGCCGTCGACACCCTGCTGACCGCTGCCGTCAGCCAGGGCGCGGTGTCGAGCGGCGCCGCGGGTGGCATGCGCCGCGATATCGAAGCGGCCTACGCCGCGGTCCGTGACCCCAACGCCTTCCGACCGGGCGATTTCCGCGCGGCCCTCGGCCGGGTGCGAACCGCCCTGGAGCGCGCCACATGATCCGGCCCTCCGTCCTGCCCCGTGCTTTCGTCCCCCGTGCCTTCGTCAGCGTCCTGGTGGCGGCTTCCGTGACTCTCGCCGGCTGCGGCGGGGGTGGTGGCGGCGCCGGTGGTGGCGGAGGAGGCGGAGGAGGCGGCGGTGGCGGTGGCGGCGGCGGCGGATCGTCGCCCGTCTATCCGGCGCTCGGCCTTGCCGCGCTCAGCGTGGCCGACGTCGAGGGCGTCATCGCCCGGGCGGTGGCCGAGGCGCGGGCCCGCAGCCGGCCGGCGGTGATCGCCGTGACCGACCGGGTCGGCAACGTGCTGGCCGTCTACCGGATGACCGGCGCGCCGGCGACCCTCACCATCCGCCCGGGTCCGGGGACCAATCGCGACATCCAGGGCGTCGTCGCCCCCGGCGAGGCCGGGGCCATCGCCAAGGCGGTGACCGGCGCCTACCTCTCCTCGGCCGGCAACGCCTTCTCCAGCCGCACCGCCAGCATGATCGTCCAGCAGCACTTCCCGCCGGCTCCCGGCGCGGTCGGGCTGGAGAGCGGTCCGCTGTTTGGGGTGCAGTTCAGCCAGCTGCCCTGCTCTGACCTGTCGCGCCGCTATGCGGCCGGCGGCGGTGCAACCGCCTTCCTCGGGCCCAAGCGTTCGCCGCTCGGTCTCGCGGCCGATCCCGGCGGCTTTCCGCTCTACAAGGGCGGGGTTCTGGTTGGCGGCGTCGGCATCATCGCCGAGGGCGACTACGGCTTCGACACCAACGTCATCGACGTCGACAACGACCTGGAAGAGATCATCGCCCTGGCCGCCATGAGCGGCCTGGACGCCTCGGTCGACATCAAGGCCGACCGCATCACCGTCGACGGCACCTCCCTGCGCTTCAGCGACGCCACGACCTCCGACCTGATGAGCACCCCAGCCTCCGCGCCCGCCCTGGGCAGCCTGCCGGTCGGCACGGGCGCCTTCGTGGCGGTGACGGGTTACTACCCGGGCGGCGGCGCCATCGCCGGCCAGACCTTCGGGACCGAGGGCTCGGGGGTGCGTGACGCCGCCGACGCCGAGTTCGCCGACCCGGACGCCTTCGTCCTCACCAACGGAGCCGGCGCCAATCGCTATCCGCCGAGCGCCGGGGCCGACGGCGGCAGTGTCACCACCCCGCTGACCGCCGCCGAGGCGCGCGCCGTGCTGGAGCAGGCCTTCGGCGTCATGCGCCGCGCCCGGGCCCAGATTCGCCGGCCGCTCGACAGCCGCGCCCAGGTGACCATCTCGGTGGTCGACACCCACGGCGATATTCTCGGCATTGTCCGCTCGCCCGACGCCCCGGTGTTCGGCATCGATGTCTCCCTGCAGAAGGCCCGCTCGGCGGCCTTCATCAGCAACCCCGCCGCCGGCCCCGATCTGCTGGCCGATCCCAGCGCCGATGTCCGCGCCTTCGTCCCGGCCACCCGCACCTTCCTGTCCCGGCCCGACGCCCTGACCGGAACCATCGGCTTCTCGGTCCGCGCCATCGGCAACCTGCACCGGCCCTACTTCCCGGACGGCGAGGTCGGCCGGCCGCCGGGCCCCCTGTCGCGCTCGATCACCGAATGGAGCCCCTTCTCCACCGGCCTGCAGTCGGCCCTGGTCCTCGGCAACCTCGGCCAGCACCTGACCTTCGTCAGCGGTGGCGGGGCCGACACCCCGGCCCGCTGCACGGCCCTGCCCGACGCCCGGCCGGGGGTGAACCGGTTGCAGAACGGCCTGCAGATCTTCCCGGGCGGCGTGCCCATCTATCGCGGCGGCCAACTGGTCGGCGCCATCGGCGTCTCCGGCGACGGCATCGACCAGGACGACATGATCAGCGCGCTGGGCCTGACCAATGCCGGCGGCGCCATCGGCCATCCGGCGGCAGGTATCCGCTCCGATACGGTCGTCGTCATCCAGGGCGCGACCAGTACCCGCCTGCGCTACGTCAACTGCCCCTTCGCGCCCTTCCTCGACAGCGGCGCCTCGAACGTCTGCTCGGGGATCTGACATGAGCCTGCGTCGCCCAACCCTGCTGCTCGGGAGCGTGGCCGCCGCCGCGCTTCTGGCCGGGGCTGTGCAGGCCGCGGACGGGACGGTGATCGATCAGGCGGTGGACCAGGCGATGGAGCAGACGGCTGACCCGCCCGCCCAGTCTACCGCGCCGGCCGGCCCCGGGCCTGGCCCCCCCGAGTCTGGCGCCCCCGAGTCTGGCGCCGAGAGCGGACAAAATCTGGAATCGATGTTCGAATGGCTTCCCTGGCGCCGCCGCCCGGGTCGCATCGAGACCTATCCGGACCGCGATCTGCAGGACAACCCCGGCGCGGTGGGCGCCCCGCCGCCGGAAGCCTTCCCTGTCGACCACTTCCCCATCCCTGACCGCTGGCGTCTCGCCGACCAGTTCGGGGTCAAGGATAACTGGTTCGACCCCTACAACCAGAACACCTTCAAGGGCGACCGACCGATACCCGGCACCGAAGACCGCTTCCTGGTCTTCACCGGCGTCATGGACACGGTCATCGAGCCGCGCAGTTTCCCGGTCCCCGTTGGGGTGCAGACCACATCGGGCGCCGGCAGCAACGACGTCTTCGGCCGCGCCGACAGCCTTGTCGCCTCCCAGACCTTCATCGCCGGCATCGCCTTCATCGAGGGCTCGACAGCCTTCAAGCCGCCGGACTTCGAGGGCCGGGTGACCCTGGCCTTCAACTACAATTACGCCGACATCTCCGAGCGCCGCATCCTGTCGGTCAAACCCAGCCGCGACACCCAGCGCGAGGACTGGTTCGTCGGGGTGCAGGAGGTCTTCGTCGACTATCACCTGCGCAACGTCTCGGACCGCTACGACTTCGATTCCATACGGGTCGGCATCCAGCCGTTCAACGCCGACATCCGCGGCTTCCTGATCCAGGACAACCAGCTGGGCGTCCGGCTGTTCGGCAACCGCGACAACAACCGCTGGCAGTACAATCTGGCCTTCTTCTGGCGGGTCGAGAAGGACACCAACAGCGGCCTCAACGACGTCACCCAGAACCTGCGTGATGACCAGCTGTTCGTCGCCAATCTCTACCGCCAGGATTTCCCGGTCCCGGGCATGACCTCGCAGGTCACCGCCGTCTACAACCGCAATGACGAGGCCGACGACATCCAGGTCGACGACAACGGCTTCCCGGTCCGCCCGGCCCTGATCGGGGACCTGCGCCCCCGCGACTATGACGTCGTCTATCTGGGATACTCCGCCGACGGGCGGATCGGCAGGCTCAACCTGTCTGGCAGCCTTTACGGGGCGTTCGGCGAGGACCGCAATTCCATCTTCACCAGCAAGCCGGCCGATATCCGCGCCTGGTTCGCGGCGGTCGAGCCGTCGGTCGACTTCGACTGGGTGCGGGTGAGGGGCTCCTTCCTCTATGCCTCCGGCGACGACAACCCCTACGACAACGTCGAAAAGGGCTTCGACGCCATCTTCGAAAACCCGCAGTTCGCCGGCGCCGACACCAGCTACTGGATCCGCCAGTCCATCCCCTTCGCCGGCGGCGGCCGGGCGGTGGGCATCAACGGCCGCAACGGCATTCTCAATTCCCTGCGCTCCTCGAAGGAAGAGGGGCAGTCGAACTTCAACAACCCGGGCACCATGCTGGTCGGCCTGGGCGCCGACTTCGACGTCACCCCGCAGATCCGCCTGAGCGGAAACCTCAACCACCTGTGGTTCGACGACACCATCACCGTGCAGGTCCTGCGCAACGAGGGTTCGATCCCCAGGGAGCTGGGCCTCGACATGTCGGTCGGCGCCATCTGGCGGCCGTGGATGACCCAGAACGTCGTCTTCAGGGCCTCCGGCGCCCTGTTCGAGCCGGGCGACGGCTTCGGCGACCTGTTCACCAACTCAGAGCGCGACGACCGCTACTATTCCATCCTCCTCAACGCGACCCTGGCCTTCTGAATGCGGATGGCGGGCGTCAAACGCTGGCTGCTCGGAGCCCTGGCCGTCGCGGCCTCAGCCCTGGTGGTCGGGGGCCTCACCAGCGCCGCCCTGGCCGCCGGCGAGAAGGAAGTCGCCGTCCCGCGCACCTATGCCGTCGCGCCGCCGGCCAAGCCTGGCCAGACCCCGGCCGAGGCCAGGGCCAAGAGCGCCGGCTGCATGAGTTGCCATTCGCCGGTCGACTCGGTGTCGATGCACGCCTCCGACGCCGTGGTCATCGGCTGCACCGACTGCCACGGCGGCGACGCGAAGGCGGCCCTGCCGGCCGGGACGGCGAAGGACAGCGCCGCCTATGTCGCTGTCCGCGACCAGGCCCATGTGCTGCCGCGCTATCCCAAATCCTGGGGCTGGCCCAAGGCGGCGAACCCCAAGCGCAGCTACAGCCTCCTGAATCGCGAGTCGCCGGAGTTCATCCGCTTCGTCAATCCGGGCGACTACCGCGTCGCCCGCCAGGCCTGCGGCGCCTGTCACATGGGGCTGATCGAGGCCAACGAGCGCTCCCTGATGGCCACCGGGGCGATGTTCTTCGGCGGGGCCAGCTACAACAACGGCATCCTGCCCTTCAAACGCTACATGGTCGGCGAATCCTACACCCCCGATGGCGAGCCGGCGAAGATCGTCTCCCCCGGCAAGCCGGCCGGCACGGTCACCGAGGCCCAGGCGGCGCGCGGCGCCCTGCCGGTGCTCTATCCGCTGCCGACCTGGCAGGTCGTGCCGCCGGGCGATGTGTTCCGGGTGTTCGAGCGCGGCGGCCGCAACATCAATACCCAGTTCCCCGAGATCGGCCTGCCCAACTCGACCGGCCAGACCCAGCGGCTGGAAGAGGCCGGCCGGCCCGACATCAAGCAGTCCAATCGCGGTCCCGGCACCGGCCTGCGCATCGCCGTGCCGGTGCTCAACATCCACAAGACCCGGCTGAACGATCCCTACACCTGGTTCCTCGGCACCAACGACCAGCCGGGCGACTACCGCTCCTCGGGCTG
>JANPKF010000568.1:0-2430 GCA_031425895.1 Caulobacteraceae bacterium
TCCAGAGGTTGGTCTTGCCGCGCCGCTCGAGGCCGGCCGCGGTCAGGATGATCTCGTCGTTGCTGTCGGGGTCCTCGTCGAGCTGGACAAGGATTTCCAGTTCCTCGCCGAAAGCCTGGGTGATCAGGTGACGGGGCGAGCCCTCCATGACCTTCCGGCCTTCGCGGAGGAAGCCGACGCGGTCGGCGAGGTCGCCGGCCTGGTCGAGGTCGTGGGTGATCATCAGAATGGCAGCGCCAGTGTCGCGCAGATCGCGGATGACGCCGTCGAGGGCTTCGCGCGCCTCGGGGTCGACACCGACCATCGGCTCGTCGAGGACAAGCAGGCGGGGACTGTGGAGGATGGCGCAGGCGATGTTCACCCGCCGGCGGTAGCCGCCGGAGAGACGGCCGATCGGCTCGTTCTCATGTTTATCAATGCGGCAGAGATGGATGGCGCGGGCCACGGCATCGCGCAGGGCGGCGCCCCTGACGCCGGCCAGGCGACCGAAGGTCTGGAGGTTCTCGCGCACAGTCATGTGGTTGTAGAGGGCGATGTCCTGCGGCACGAGGCCAAGCGCCGCCCGGCAGACCGGCGTGGACCAAGGATTTTGCCCCTCCAGCGCAATGTCGCCCTTGGTGAGCTTCATGCGACCACAGATGGCGTGGAGCAGCGTCGTCTTGCCGGCCCCGTTGGGACCGAGCAGGGCGTAGATTTCACCCGGCCTGAGGGTCAGGTCGACGCCGCGCAGGATCTTTCGCTGCCCGTAGCTGAGCTCGGCGCCCCAGACATTCAGGATGGGCCGGCTGTCGGTCACGCGGCAACCTTGCGGGGGCCAAAAAGCGCCGCAGCGTAGCGCCAGGCGTGATCACCGCAACGGGCCTCGGTCAGAGCGTCTCGGGCGGCGTCGAGGTAGCCCTGCATGGCGTCACGGGCCCCCGCGATGCCGAGACTGGTGACCAGGGTGGGCATGCCGACGTCCTTGCCGAGGTCCTTGCCCTCGGAGGCCGTGCCCTCGGCGTCGAGGATGTCGTCGCGAATCTGGAAGGCGAGGCCGAGGCGGCGGGCGAACTCGCCGATGGCGGCCAGGCGGGTTCCGTCGGCGCCGGCGATGAGCGCGCCGGCCTGGGCCGGGGCGACCAGCAGCACGCCGGTCTTCTGGTGATTGAGCAGGTCGATCTCGTCGTTGCCAAGGGCCTTGCCGCGACGGTCGAGGTCACGGGCCTGACCGGCGACGAGGCCGCGGAAGCCGACGCATTCGGAGAGGCGGGCCATCAGCTCGACCTTCACCCCGTCGGTCAGGCCGGCGTCGTCGGCGATCACTCCGTAGGCGCGATTGAGCAGGGCGACGGCGGCGAGGATGGCGCTGGCCTCGTCGAAGGCCTTGTGGGTCGTGGCGACGCCCCGGCGCTGGCTGGCGTCGTCCATCGACGGTAGATCGTCGAGGATGAGGGAGGCGGCATGGACCATCTCGAATGCGCAGGCGGCATCAAGGGCCGCGCCGTCGGGAGCGCCGAAGTCGCGAGCCGTCAGGATGGCCAGCATGGGGCGAAAGCGCTTGCCGGACGCGAGAAGGGCATAGCGCGCCGCCCCGGTCAGGCCGACCGGGCTCTGGCCCTCGGCCGGCAGCAGCTGGGCCAGGCGCCGATCGACGAGCCCGCGGGTCTGCTCAAGCCCATTGAAGAAGGCCGCATCGTCCATCCGCTGGCTCAAGCCCCGTCTCGCCCCCGAAGCAGGCGGGGTGAGTTTTGAACGTCGGCTTGGAGAGCGTCAACGACGTTGCGTGCTTCGACACCCCGCCTGCGGCAGCGGTCGTGTCGAAGGACGCCCTACGCCCGCGCCTCGCCCCATTCGTTCCAGCCGACCGACTTCGGCGTGTTGGGCAGGTACATGCTGTTCAGATCGGTCAGGGTGAAGCCGGCGGAGGCGATGGTCCCGCCGACAGGCCGGGTCAGGTGGCAGCCGCCGGCCATGCGTTTCCAGAGCGGTTCAATGAAGGCCTGCCAGTTGGCGACCTTGGGGTCGGGCGCAAGCCCGTGCTCGCAGAACAGGAAGCGGCCGCCGGGCTTGAGCACGCGCCTGGCCTCGGCCAGGGCAGCCGGCGGCGAGGCGACGCTGCAGAGGGTGAAGGTGCAGACCACGCAGTCGAAGCTGGCGTCCGCAAACGGGAGCGCCTCGGCGGTCCCGTCCTGGATATCGACCTTGAGACCCTCGGCGCGCGGGGCCTTTTCGGCGATGGCGCGAAGTTCGGCGGAGGGGTCGACGCCGGAGACGCTGGTGACCTGGGCCGGGTCGTAGTGGACAAGGTTCATGCCGCCGCCGATGCGCTTCCAGATCGGCTCGATGCGCCGCTGCCAGCGGACCACGTCGGCGTCGGGCGCCAGGCCGTGCTCGCAGAACAGGAAGCGGCCGCCGGGCTTCAGCACCCGGCGCGCCTCGGCGAGCGCGCTG
>JANPKF010000569.1:0-17478 GCA_031425895.1 Caulobacteraceae bacterium
CCGCCGCGTTGCAGGGTCTCGGGCTTGAGGAGGACACGGCCGCCGAGGTGGTCGTTGAGGTGGGGGCTTTCGATCAGCGGGGTGACGACGGCCAGACCCTCGAGGCGCTGCGCGGCGGCTTCGATATCGGCGAAGGTAACGGTCATGGGAAGCTCCCTGCCTGCTTCGACACGCGCCCTGAAGGGCGCTGCTCAGCATGACTACTGATTGTGATCCGCCCCTGCCAGGCATCCTGAGCCGCCTCACCGGGTGAGGCGTGTCGAAGGACGCCATGACGGTTCGGCGCGGGTCCTGACTAGCCCTTTGCGCCGAGTCCTCAAAGACCGTAAGACCGGAGGATCGATCCTGCTGGGGGCTGGCCATGCGTGCGGTGATTTTAGGGGCGGTCGTCGCCGTTGGACTGGGACTGGGCGGCGTCGCCAACGCCGGGGAAGTCGGGGTTGGGGTCGCGGCGCATGATGTCGACCTGTGGAAGCAGGAATGCTGTTTCGAGAGCGGCCAGAACCTGGAACTGCATTGGCGGTCCGAACCGCTGGACGTGAAACGCAGCCTGGGCGTCTGGCGGCTTTGGGCGCTGGGCTCGGTGAACAGCGACGAGGGAACCAATTTCGTGGCCGGCGGGATCCAGCGGCGGTTCTGGGGCGACAAGAAGGTCTATGCGCAGCTCAGCGTCGGCTTGGCCGTGCATGACGGCGAGGATGGCGATCCGCCGGTTGCGAACCCGGACCGGATCTATTTCGGCTCGCCGGTGCTGATCGCGTCGGAGGCGGCGGCCGGGGTGAATTTCAACGACGACTGGTCCGGTGAGGTGGCTTATTTCCACATGAGCCACGCGGGCCTGGCGGGTGATCAGAACCCCGGGCTGGATGTGGTTTCGGTGCGGTTGATCCGGAAGTTTTAGACAGGTCCTCCCCCTCCCCCGATGGGGGAGGACCTGTTAGCGTTCGCTTCGATCAAGTTCGGAGCCCGCCCATGACCCTCGCCATCGACGCTGACGCCTGGACCGCCGCCGGCGATGAGGGCCTGCATGACGCCATCGAGCTGCGGCGGGCCATCCACCGCGAGCCGGAGCTGGGGCTGCATCTGCCCAGGACCACCGAGAAGGTGCTGAAGGCGCTGGAAGGCTTGCCTCTGGAGATCCGGCAGGGGCCGTCGACGACCGGGGTGCTGGCCATCCTGCGCGGCGGCGGCAACGGGCGGACGGTGCTGCTGCGGGGGGACATGGACGCCCTGCCGCTGACCGAGGATACGGGGCTGGAGTTTTCCAGCGGCATTGCCGGCGCCATGCACGCCTGCGGCCATGACACCCATGTGGCCATGCTGGCCGGGGCGGCGCGGGCGCTGTGCGCGCGCAAGGACAAGCTGCCGGGGACGGTGATGTTCATGTTCCAGCCGGGCGAGGAGGGCCACCACGGCGCCCGCTTCATGCTCGACGATGGGCTGATCGATCCGCTGCCGGACGCGGCGTTTGCGCTGCATATCTCGCCCAACATGCCGACCGGGACCTTCGCCAGCCGGTCGGGCGCGCTGCTGGCCAGTTCGGATTCCATTCGCATCAAGGTGTGGGGCGCGGGCGGGCATGCCTCGATGCCGCAGGACGCCATCGATCCGATTCCTGTCGCCTGCGAAATCGTCACGGCGCTGCAGAGCTTCATCACCCGGCGGGTGTCGGTGTTCGATCCGGCGGTGCTGACCATCGCCCATATCGACGCGGGCACGACCTACAACATCATTCCCGAATACGCCCTGATGCGCGGCACCTTCCGCACCCTGTCGGAGCGCTCGCGCGAGCTGGTGCGGGCCGGGGTGCGGCAGGTGGCCGAGCATGTCGCCGCCGCCCACGGCTGCCGCGCCGAGGTGGAGATCGAGCTGGGTTTCCCGGTGACGGTCAACAACAGCGCGGCGGTCAAGCTGGCCGAACAGACGGCCAAGGCGCTGTACGGCGACAGCGCCTGGCACACGATGGAAAACCCGATGATGGGGGCGGAGGACTTCTCCTACGTCCTGCAGAAGGCGCCCGGCGCGATGGCCTTTCTGGGCGCGGCGCCGGTCGGCGTCGGCGGCGACTACCGGGCCTGCTGCGCGCTGCATTCCAACCGCATGACCCTGGACGAGCAGGTGATGGCCCGGGGGATCGCCATGCACTGCGGGTTCGCGGAGGCCGTGCTGACGGGCGGTCTGGGCGACTAATGTCGCCAAGTCGACAACCAAGCCACGCGTTGGCCGTTATGGGCCATGTGCAATCGTGGCGGGGCGCTGAATGACCATTACCGATCGTCTGTTTAACAGGCTTGTCCTGAGCGCGGTCGCGATCGGCTTTGTGGCGCTGATCCTGGCCGGGATCATGGTCTTCGCCAGCATCCAGCAGAACCAGGAATTCAATCGCCGCGTCGATCACACCTACCAGGTGCAGGCGGCCGTCTATGAGTATCGCGTGCTGGCCGAGCGTGCCGAGGCCGGGCGGCGCGGCTACCTGTTAAAGCCCGACGTGCGCTATCGCCGGGTGTTCGAGAATGCCTCGGCCCAGTTGCCCGGGGCGTTGGAGAAGATCCGCCGATTGACCGCAGACAACCCGGCCCAGCAGGACCGGCTGGGCGCCCTCGATCCGCTGGTCCGCGAGCAGGCGACGCTGATGGCCCGGAGCGCCGCCATGGTGGCGCGTGGGCGCCAGATCGACGCCGTCGGCGTGTTCCGCAATGACAACAACCTGGTCAACATGCAGGAGATCCGGGCCAGGCTGAGCGCCATCGGCGAGGTCGAGGCCGTGCTTCTCAAGGAGCGGTCGGAGCGACAGCAGGCGGGGGTCGTCACCCTGCGCTGGGTGCTGGGCGCAACCGGCATCCTGCTGCTGCTGGTGGCCGGCGGCTCGGTGTTCGTGATCTTCCAGTACACCCGCGACCTGACCGCCAGCCGCAAGTCGCTGTCGCGACTGAACGCTCACCTTGAGGACGCGGTCGAGGAGCGCACCGTCGACCTGCGACGGGCCAACGACGAGATTCAGCGCTTTGCCTATATCGTCAGCCACGATCTGCGCTCGCCGCTGGTCAACATCATGGGCTTCACGGCCGAGCTGGAGGCGGCGCGCGAACCGCTGGGCGAGCTGGTCGACCGGGTGGAGGCGGCGCATCCTGACCTGCTGACCAACGACGCCCGTGACGCCGTGCGCACTGACCTGCCCGAGGCGACAGGTTTCATCCGCGCCTCGACCCAGAAGATGGACCGGCTGATCACCGCCATCCTGCGGCTGTCGCGTGAAGGCCGACGGGTTCTGACGCCCGAGCCGCTGGACATGACCGTCCTGGTCGAAGGCATCGCCGACAGCCTGAAGCACCGCACCGACGAGCTGGGCGCCACGATCAGCATCCAGCCGCTGCCGGCCATCACCAGCGACCGGGTCGCCATCGAGCAGATCCTCTCGAACCTGATCGAGAACGCGGTGAAATACCTCAAGCCCGGCCGCCCGGGGCGCATCCATGTGCGCGGCCGGATGGAGGGCCCTCGCGCCGTCTTCGAGATCGAGGACAACGGTCGCGGCATCGATCCCAAGGACCATGAGCGGGTCTTCGACCTGTTTCGCCGGGCGGGGACGCAGGATCAGCCTGGCGAAGGCATAGGTCTGGCGCACGTTCGTGCCCTGGCCTACCGTCTGGGGGGCATCATTTCCTGCGAGTCCGCCCTTGACCAGGGCGCCACCTTCCGGCTTTCCCTACCTGCCGTGACAGTTCCTGAAAGAGGCGCAACGTGAGCCAGCATGTCACCATCGTGATGATCGAGGACGACGAGGGCCATGCGCGCCTCATCGAGAAGAACATCCGCCGCGCCGGCATCAACAATCCGATCAAGCATTTCCTGGATGGCACCAGCGCCGTCGACTATCTGGAGAACGCGCCAGAGGGTCCCGCTCACAACGGCCCGGCCCTGGTGCTGCTCGACCTCAACCTGCCCGACATGAGCGGCACCGACATCCTGACCCGCATCAAGAGCGGTGCGGGCGCCCTGAAGCGCACACCCGTGGTCGTGCTGACCACCACCGACGACAAGGTCGAGATCCAGCGCTGCTATGATCTGGGCTGCAACGTCTACATCACCAAGCCGGTCAACTATGAGAGCTTCGCCCAGGCGATCCGCCAGCTGGGCCTGTTCCTGTCGGTGATCCAGGTCCCCGGGGACGAACCGACCGCGTGACCGGACCGCGCGTCCTCTACATTGATGATGACGAAGGCCTGCGGCTGCTCGCCCGCCGGTCGCTGCAGCGGCGCGGCTATACGGTGACAACGGCGGCCGGCGGCGAGGAGGGCGTGGCCCTGGCCGCCGCCGAGGCCTTCGACCTGATCGCGGTTGATCACTACATGCCCGGCATCGACGGACTGGGAACCCTGGCGGCGCTGAACGCGGCGGGGGTGCGGACGCCGGTGGTCTATGTCACCGGCTCCGAGGAGAGCCGCATCGCGGTGGCGGCGCTGAAGGCCGGGGCCGCCGACTATGTGGTCAAGACGGTCGGCGACGACTTCTTCGACCTGCTCGACAGCGCCTTTCGCTCGGCGCTGGAGACCGGCCAGCTTCGTCAGGCCCGCGATGAGGCCGAGGCGGCGCTGCAGGACAGCAATGCGCGACTGGAGAGCCTGCTGCGCGAGGTGAACCACCGGGTGGCCAACAGCCTGCAGCTGGTCTCGGCCTTCGTGCACATGCAGGCCGCCAGCCTGGGCGACCCGGCCGCCAAGGCGGCGCTGGCCGACACCCAGCAACGCATCGCCGCCATCGGCCAGGTGCACCGGCGGCTATACACCGCCGACGATGTCGAGGCGGTCGATCTCGAAGACTATCTGGGCGCCCTGGTCGAGGAACTGACCGGCGCCTGGTCGACCCCGGCCGCGCCTCGCACCCTGACCCTGGCGGTCGAGCCGGCGCGGCTGCCGACCGACAAGGCGGTATCGCTGGGGGTGATCGTCAACGAACTGGTCTCCAACGCCTGCAAGTACGCCTATCCGTCCGACGCAGGGGGCGAGGTGCGCATCCGGCTGGCGCGCGAGGGGAATGAGCTGGTGCTGCGGGTCGAGGATGACGGTCCGGGGTTCGATCCGGCCGCGCCGGCGACGGGCACAGGCGTCGGCGGGCGGATCATCACGGCCATGGCCGCGAGTTTGAAGACGAAGCTGGCCTACGAGCCGGGGCCGGGCGCCCGGGCGATGCTACGGATTCCGGTCTAGGCCCGGTGGTTGTGGCAAGCGTCCACAGGACCTAGAGCTTTCGGCCCGGCGCCAAGGCAAGCCAGCCGATGCCGCCGAGGCAGGACAGGCCGGCCCACGCCATGGCCAGAAAACTGGGCCAGTGCGTGATCGGCATCAGCCGCCGAACGCTCTCGTCTCCCATCAAGCCGGCGAGAAGCAGGATGTAGAAGCCGTCTGTCAGCTGGATGACGCTGGCCATGATCGCCAGGACGGCGATCGGAGCCAAGGCCCACAGGCTGCTGACGCCCATGTCACGGATCCGGTTCAGCTGCAGACAGGCCAGGAGCCAGAGCAGCGGGACCGCTGGCGGCAGGCCCGGGCCGATGCTGAACCGGGTCCGCCCGTCCTCATAGGCCGCGCGCACCCAGCCGAGCGCCGGGACGAAGACGGTCGCGGCCAGCAGCAGCAGGATGACGAGCATGGCCAGGGCGTATGGCGCCCGGCTGATGCGGCCTCGCGGCGAAAGGAAATTCAGCATGGTGGCCCCCGACTTGGCGCCAGCCTATCGGCCGGGGCATGCTCCGCGCAACGAGAGAGGAAACCCCATGCGCCTTACCGCCCCCCGCATCGCCCCGCTGACGGAAGAGCAGCTCACCGAGGACCAGCGGGCCGTGCTGGCGCCGATGATCGGGGCCGGGCGGCCGGTGCTCAACATCTTCCGCACCCTGGCCCACTCGGCGGCGGCGCTGAAGGGGTTCCTCGGCTGGGGCGAGTATGTGCTGTCGAAGAAGAACGACCTGCCGGCCCGCGAGCGGGAGATCGTCATCCTGCGCATCGGCTACCTGTGCAAGGCCGGCTATGAATGGACCCAGCATGTGCCGATCGGCGTCCGCGCCGGGCTGACCGAGGATGAGGTGGCGCGCATCAAGCGGGGGGCCGACGCCGGCTGGAGCGATGCCGATGCGGCGCTGATCCGGGCCAGCGACGAACTGCACCATGACCATTTCGTCAGCGACGCGACCTGGGCGGCCCTGAAGCGGCACTTCAGCGACAAGCAGTGCATGGACGTGGTGTTCAGCGCCGGCCAGTACACCCAGGTTTGCATGATGCTGAACAGTTTCGGGGTGCAACTGGACGAGGGGCAGACGCTGGATCCGGATCTGAAGGGTTTCTGACCCCTGAGAGGCGAGCACGGCTTGGCCGCCGCGCCGGCCTATGCTTCACTCTCGTTAACCATTTGGGGATGTGGGTTCGGGGTTGGGGCGATGATGAAGGGCCGCAAGTATCAGTCGTTCCACCGGGCGCGCAGCCCGGTGCGCCGGCTGCCGTCCTTTTCCTTCCCGCCGGAAGCCGATTTCGTGTTCGACGTCGGCGATCGCGCTTTCGAGGCCGGGCCGTCGAGCCCGGTCATGCCGCTGCCCAACACCGACCTGCTGGACGCCTATTCCAATGCCGTGGTGCGGGCTGTCGAGCATGTCGGGCCGGCCGTGGTGCGCGTCCAGCCGCTGACCAGCGACCGCAGTTTCGCCGGCGAGGGTTCGGGCTTCGTGGTCAGTCCCGAGGGGCTGATCCTGACTAACAGCCATGTGGTCCAGGGCTTCGGCCGCTTCGCCATCATCACTGCCGAGGGTCGGGCCCTCACCGCCCGGTGCGTCGGCGATGATCCGGACACCGACATCGCCCTGCTCAAGGTCGAGCAGAACGTGCGGCTGCCGCACGCCCGGCTGGGGGATTCCAAACAACTGCGGCGCGGTCAGCTTGTGATCGCCATCGGCGCGCCGCTCGGTTTCGAGGCGACGGTGACGACCGGGGTGGTCTCGGCGCTCGGCCGGTCGCTGCGCGGCGAGCGCGGGCGGCTGATCGAGGACCTGATCCAGACCGACGCGGCCCTCAACTATGGCAACAGCGGCGGACCGCTGGTCAACAGCGCCGGCGAGGTGGTCGGTATCGCCACGGCGGTGATTTCGGGCGCCCAGGGTTTGTGCTTTGCGGTCGCCGCCAACACCGCCAGCTTCGTGATGGCCGAGCTCCTGGCCCACGGCCATGTGCGGCGCGGCTCGATCGGCGTCGTCGCCCAGCAGACGCCGGTGCCGCCGGCCATGGCCCGCGCCGCCGGCGTCACCCAGGCCTATGCGGTGTGGGTGGCGGCGGTTGAGCCGCATGGCCCGGCCGCCAAGGCGGGCCTGGCCGAGGGCGACCTTCTGATCGCCGCCGACGGCAAGCCTCTGACCGGGCTGGACGATCTGTTGCGCGTGCTGGGCCCCGGAAGCATCGACCAGTCGATCAGCTTTGACCTGATCCGCGCCGGCAAGCGGATGAGCGTCAAGATCACGCCCAAGGCCCGCAAGAAGGGCGGTTGATGGGTGACTGTCCTTCGGTGCAGCCGGATGACTGTCACCGTGTGCGTTGAGCGGTGACAGTCACGCTGCGCGAGACAGTCACCTGAGCGCGGCTAAACTCGTCGGCAGGATTTTTCGCGGTCGGTGTCTGGCGCCGGAGGACTACACAGTCGGTCAGTTCACCTCGTGGAGACCGAGCCGATGACCCTGCGGATCAATTCCGAAGCCCCCAACTTCACCGCCCAGACCACGCAGGGGGAAATCGACTTCCACCAATGGATCGGCGACAGCTGGGCCATCCTGTTCTCGCACCCCAAGGATTTCACCCCGGTCTGCACGACCGAGCTGGGCTACATGGCCGGCCTCAAGCCGGAGTTCGACAGGCGCAACACCAAGGTCATCGGCCTGTCGGTCGACCCGGTCGAGAACCACGGCAAATGGGCCGCCGACATCGAGGAGACGCAGGGCCACGCGGTCAACTTCCCGATGATCGGCGACACCGACCTCAATGTCGCGACCCTGTACGACATGCTGCCGGAGGGCGCGGGCACGACCTCGGAGGGCCGCACGGCCGCCGACAACGCCACGGTGCGGGCGGTGTTCATCATCGGGCCGGACAAGAAGATCAAGGCGATGCTGATCTATCCGATGGTCGCCGGACGCAACTTCGACGAGGTCCTGCGCCTGCTCGACGCCCTGCAACTCAATGCCAAGTACACGGTGGCGACGCCGGTGAACTGGCGCCCCGGCGAGGACGTCATCATCCCGCCGGCGGTGACCGACGAGCAGGCGGCCGCCAGGTATCCCGGCGGCTGGAAGACGCTGAAGCCCTATCTGCGCGTTGTCGCCCAGCCCTAGCCCTTTCAGGTTTTGATGTACGCATCAAAACCTGATCAAAAGGGTCTAGAATCAAACATTTAGAGCACGTCCGGGCGGCGGAACCGCGTACACTTCCGCCTGCCGTGCTCTAGGACTGATCACGGGCGGTGTCAGCGCAGCTTTGACTTCGGCCCGTGGTGGTGGCCGTCGCCGAAGTCGCCGGGTTCGATCGGGCGGCCATCGAAGTAGACGGCGATATCGTCGCCGACGGTGCGCATGGCGTTCAAGTGCATGAAGATGCTCCACTCGTCGTGGCAGCCCTTGCTGAACACCGTCGAGGCGCGCAGGCCGTAGAAGCGCAGGAAGCCCTGGCGTGTGTCAGGCGTGCCGTTGATGGATTTGTAGTGGGGATCGGTCTGGGCCTTGTTGGCCAGCCAGGTGGCCAGATCGCCCAGCTTGTCGATATTGGTCAGGCCGAAGAAGCCCCAGACATCGGACGGTCCGACGAAATAGACCATGTCGAAGTCCGAGCCCTTGCCGTCGACGCCTCCCAGCACATCGCCCCAGGCCGCCATGTAGTCGTCGCCGGTCGCCGCCTTGGGCAGGCTGTAGGCGGCCGGATTCAGCACCCACAGCTTGTCGCCGAAGCGCGCCTCGATGGCGGCCGTGACATGGTTGGCCATCTCGATATTGGTGTTGAATTCGCCGCCGCTCTTGGAACTGACCGGCACCGACATGTAGGCGATGAACTTGCCTTTCGCCTGGGCGGCCGCGATCTCGGCCCGGACCTTGTCGATCAGTTTCTCGATCTCGCCGATCAGCGACGGCTGGACCGCAAAGGCCGAGCCGGCGGTGGTCATGTACTCGAAGGCCAGCTTGGCGGGCTTGATGGGCGTGGCGGGCATGTGGCGTCCTTGCGCGATCAGTGGCTGTGTTTGGCTAGCGGTTTGGCCAGCGGACCGGTCGGCAGCACGATCTCGACGTTCTGCATCATGCCTTCGTCCTCATGGTCGAGGATGTGGCAGTGCAGGACGAAGGCGCCGATATAGCGCTCGTAGCGGGTTCGGATGGTGATCGTGTAGACCCCGCTCTTGGCGCCCGGCGGCAGATTGCTGACGCTCTTGACCCACAGGGTGTCTTTCCAGACGCCATGCAGGCCGGCGAACTGCGGATCCACCACGGGCTTGCCGTCGGGGCCGATCAGCGGCTTGCCGTCCGGCCCGTAGGTCGGGTCCTTCGACCCCGCCAGGCTGACGTCGTTGCCCAGGGGATCGAGGATCGAGACGATCTGGAACGGGTTCACATGGATGTGGAAGGGGTGGCTGCCCTTGGCCTCCAGGGTCCATTCGGCGACCGTGCCCAGCACCAGCTTGCGATCCATGCGCCCGGCCTCATAGGGCCTTGCGTCGGCGGGGTTCAGGCTGTTGGCGACGCCGAAGCGGGTGACGTTGCCGGTCGGCGTGCCCTCGCTCCAGATGTTGAACGTAAGCTGTTGCGGCTCGCCATTCACCTCACCGGGGGTGATGTCGGCGTGGGGGACGAAGCGGCTCAGCTTCAGGCCGTTGTCGAGGTCGGCGACGATGCCGGCCTTGACGTCATCGGGCATGCGGGCCTCGGCCGAGGCGACCAGGGCGTCCTTTACCCAGGTCCGGACGTCGCCGACCGGGGTCCCCGCCGACACCTTGACGATGCCCAGCAGCTGGCGACCGACATCGATGCCGTTGACCGTGCCGGCGGCCGGGGTCGAGGAGTCCAGCACGCAGTAGTCGCCCTCTTCCGGGAAGACGACCAGGGCGTCATAGCGATAGCCCGGCTGGAAGGTGGCGACCGGAACCGTCTGGCCAGAAGCCATGGTCAGGCCGTCGGCGGCGATCACCGTATAGGGCAGGGCCTCGCCGCCGCAGGTGTTGCTGATCACCTTCTCCTCGTTGGCTTCGGTGATCTTCGGCAGGGCCTTGCCGGCCTTGCCGGGACGGACCTTGAAGTACTGCAGGCTGATGGTGTCGCGCACGCCGGCGTGGATCATCCGCCAGCGTTCGATCTGGCCCTGCCGGGCGGTGAATGTGGGAATGATCTCGCCGTTCACGGAGGTGTAGCGGCCGGACTTCGGCCAGCTGCCGGGGCCGAACTGGTCATAGCCCTCGATGCCGCCGACGTCGCCGGGCGCGCAGACGTACTGGCCGGCGGCGTTGGTCTTGATCTTGCCGAGCACGCGGGTGGCCGGGTCGGTATTGGTGTCGGGGGCGGGGTCGCGGCAGGCGTACTGGATCTGCTGCATGACCAGCACCCGCTCGGGCATGCCCTGCAGCAGGGTGTCGACATCGCCCTGGCTGGTCAGGGAGGGCAGGCGGTCGCCCATGATGATCAGGGCGCCGGCCATGCCGCTGGAGACCTGCAGCGCCGTCGAGCCGTGGCGGTGGGTATGGTACCAGAAGGTGCCGGCCGGATGGTCCGACGGGATGTTGTACTCGTAGGTGAAATCGACCCCCGGGTTGATCGACAGCAGCACGTTGTCGCCGTTGCCCGCCGGGTTCACCCACAGGCCGTGACTATGCAGGTTGGTGCCGTTGAAACAGTGGCCGCCGTTGTCGTGCATATGCTCGGGCGCGCAGCCGCTGTCGGTCGGCAGTTTGTTGTGCAGCGCCACCCGCACCGTGTCGCCCGGCCGGACCCGCATCATCGGCGAGACGTAAGGCGCCCTTGGGATCGACCTGGGCGCCCTGGTAGCTGCGCAGCCGCACCTTGTCGTAGAGGCCGGTGCCCGGGTTATAGAGCTGGCCGTCGGTGTAGGTGACGAAGAGATCGAACACATGGTCCCGCGTCGGCGACAGCGGCAGACCCCGCCTGGGCGCGGCGCTCATCAGGACCGGGCCCTTGTTCTGGTCCCTGGGCGGGGTTGCTTCGACCATCGGGCCCGGAGCGCGTTCCTGCAGCACCGGCGGGTTGCTCACCAGGCGCTGGGGTTCGGCCGCCAGCGCCGCGCCCTGAGAGAGGGTGGCGAAGGCGCCAAGGGCGACGGCCCCGACGGCTCGCGACCTCAGGATGGTTTCGATCTTGCCCCGCATGGTCTTCGCTCCCCGACCGTCGATTCTAATTTAACGTGTATCACAAAACTCTCGCGCAATAGCTTTCTCGACGGACCGTTGCCGTTGATCGGCTGTCGGCGCTAGATGCGCTGGTGATCTCCAAGCCAAAAAACCCGCTGCAGGACGCCGCCGGCACCCGCGGCAAGGCCATCGACGCGGCCGCCGCCATCCTCGCCGAGCAGGGGGTTGAGGCGCTCAACCTGCGGGCCATCGCCGAGATGGCCGGGATCGGGCTGGCCTCGATCTACCACTACTTCGAGAACAAGGAGGCGCTGCTGGTCAGCCTGGCCCTGATGGGGCTGGAGGACCTGCGGCGCGACATCCTCGACTACCAGGAGCGGCCGGAATTCCTCTCGCCGATGCGAGGCGGGGCGCGGGCCTTTTTTGGGTTCGCGGAGACGCGGCCCGAGCTGTTCTCGCTGATGCTCGGCGAGCGGCTGCTGTCGCGGCATTCGGAGCTGCGCGAGGCCGAGTACCGGATGTTCGAGGCCTACAAGGCCGCCGTCATCGCAGATGACCGCATCCCGGCGGCGCGGCGCGAGGACGCGGCCCATGCCCTGTGGGCGCTGGGCCGGGGCATGGCCGCGATCATTGCCTCCTACCCGGCCGGACAGCGGCCGACAGACGTGCTGGCCAGGCTGTCGGCTGGGGCCGCGTGGCTGATTGACCGGCCGGACTAGACCGTCCCCTCCTGCCGCTCATCCCGGCGAATGCCGGGATCCAGCCGCCTGAGCACCTCTGGTTCCGGGTGTATCGTCAGACACCGATGCTGAATCTGGATCCCGGCATTCGCCGGGAGGAGCGGAAAATTTTCAGGCCCGGGCCGGAATGATCACCGGCATGGTTTCGTAGCCGCGCACGAAGGTCGAGTAGCTGCGCTTGGGCTCACTGACCAGGCGGACCTCCGGGAAGCGCTTGAGGATCTCTTCCCAGATGATGGTCAGCTGAAGTTCGGCCAGGCGATTGCCGACGCAGCGGTGGATGCCGAAGCCGAAGGAGATGTGCTGGCGCGGGCGGGCGCGGTCGATGATGTAGTCGTTCGGCCGCTCGATCACGCTGTCATCGCGGTTGCCGGACAGGTACCACATGACCACCTTGTCGCCTTCGCGGATCATCTTGCCGCCAACCTCGGTGTCGACCACGCAGGTGCGGCGCATGTGGGCCAGGGGCGTCTGCCAGCGGATGGTCTCGGAGACCATGCTGGGGATCAGCTCGGGGTTGGCGCGCAGCTTGGCGTACTGATCGGGGTTCTGGTTAAGCGCCAGGATCGAGCCGGAGATGGTGTTGCGGGTGGTGTCGTTGCCACCGACCGTCAGCAGCACGACATTGCCGAAGAATTCGCGCGGCGCCATGTCCCGCGTCGCCGGGTGGTGGGCCAGCATGGAGATCATGTCGGGCGCCGGCGGGGCGTTGACCTTCTGGTTCCAGAGGTTGGCGAAATAGGCCTGGTATTCACCGAAAATCGCCAGCTTCTCGTCGAGGGTCTCGACCAGACCGCCGGGCACGGGGATGGCGGTGACCACGTCCGACCAGTAGGTGATCTTGCGGCGATCTTCCTGGGGCGCGTCGAACAGGGTTGCCAGGGTCATGGCCGTCAGCTCTTTCGAGACCAGATCGACCCAGTCGAACGCTTCACCGATGGGCAGGCCGTCGAGGATGGCGGCGCAACGCTCGCGGATGACCGGGGCCATGGCCTGCAGGTTGGACGGCGAAACGGCCGGGCTGACCGCCTTGCGCTGCACGTCGTGGCGCGGCGGGTCCATGGCGATGAACATCGGCAGCGGCTCGAAGTTGGACGAGCCGCCGGCGATGGTGATGCCGCCCTTCATGAAGTCGGAGCTGAAGGCCTGGTGGTTGGTGTCGACGGACATGATGTCGTCGTACTTCGTGATCGACCAGTAGGGGCCGTGCTCGCTGTCGGCGCACCAGTGGACCGGGTCCTCGGCGCGAAGGCGCTCGAAGATCGGCAGGACGGCGTCGGCCTGGAACAGTTCAGGCTGGGCCGGATCCAGCTTGTCGAGCGGGATGTCGTAGACGGGGTGACGTTTGGCGGTGATCGATCCGTCGGCCATGACAAGCTCCCATTCTGTTCGTTGGACGCCATCGGAAGCCTTCGAACAGCGTTTCACAAGCCCCTGAAATGGGGGTGTGAGCGGAGCATGCGTCCCGGGCCGGTGCGGTCAGAGGTCGTCCGCATCCGGAATGGCGGCGACCGGCCGGCGACGCGCGGCCAACACCATGATCAGCGCCCCGGCCAGCGCCGAGGCGATCGATCCGACCAGCACGCCGATCTTGGTCTCGTCCATCAGCAGGGGATCGGAGAAGGCGAGATTGCCGATGAAGAGGCTCATGGTGAAGCCGATGCCGCACAGCAGGCTGACGCCATAGAGCTGCAGCCAGGTGGCATCGCGCGGCATGTCGGAGACCTTGAAGCGGATCAGCAGGGCGGCGGCGGTGAAGACCCCGATCTGCTTGCCGAAGAACAGGCCGAGCGCGATGCCCAGCGGCAGCGGCTCAAGCAGGATGCCGGGGCTGAGGCCGGCGAAGGACAGGCCGGCGTTGGCGAAGCCGAAGATCGGAATGATCAGGAAGGCGACCGGCTTGTTGAGCGCGTGCTCCAGGCGGTGCAGCGTGGAGTTGGGATCGTCCACCTTTGACGGGCTGCGTCGCAGGGGAATGAACATGGCCAGGGCCACGCCGGCCAGGGTGGCGTGGATGCCCGACTGCAGGACCGCGTACCAGAGGACGGCGCCGACCAGCAGATAGGGCCACAGCGTCGTGATCTTCAGGCGGTTGAGCGCCAGCAACACCAGCAAGAGACCGCCGGCGATGGCCAGGGGCAGGATCGCGAGCTGCTCTGTGTAGAAGATCGCGATGAACAGGATGGCGACCAGATCGTCGATGATGGCGATGGCGGTGAGGAAGAACTTCAGCGAGGTCGGGGCCCGGCTGCCCAGCAGGGCCAGAACACCGAGCGCGAAGGCGATGTCGGTGGCCGACGGGATGGCCCAGCCGGCGATGGTGGCAGGAACGCCCGCGTTGAACGCCAGGTAGATCAGGGCCGGAACCACGACGCCGCCGACCGCCGCGATGGCCGGCAGCAGGGCGTTGGACAGCCGCGACAGCTGGCCGTCGAGAACCTCGCGTTTGATCTCCAGCCCGACCAGCAGGAAGAAGACGGCCATCAGGCCGTCGTTGATCCAGTGCAGCAGGCTTTCCCGCAGATGGATGGGCCCCAGCACGAAGCCATGCTCGCTCTTCAGCATCGCGAAGTAGCCAGACGCCAGGGGCGAGTTGGCGATCACCAGGGCGAGGGCGGCGGCGGCCATCAGCACGTAGCCGCCGGCCGCTTCGTGAACGAGGAAGGCCCTCAGAGCCGACAGCGGACGCAGTCTTCCGGGAACGGTCATGGGCGTTGGGTAACGAAGGTGGCCACCAGGCGCAAGGTTCGGCCGACCCGGCGATAATGCTGGTCACGGTTTGACCAGCGCGGCAAACTCCGATGCAGGCGGGGGGCATCATGACGGTCTGGATTTCAATCGGTCTTGGCCTGACGTTGCTGGTGATCGGCGGCGAAGTGCTTGTCCGGGGCGCCTCGATGGCGGCCCGAACGCTCGGCGTCAGCCCCTTGCTGATTGGCCTGACCCTGGTCGGCTTCGGCACCTCGACACCGGAACTGGTCACCAGCGTGCAGGCCGCCCTGGCCGGATCGCCCGGCATCGCGGTCGGCAGCGTAGTCGGCTCCAACATCTCCAACGCCCTGCTGATCCTCGGCCTGACAGCCCTGATTGCGCCCATCGCGGTGGACCGGCGCGCCTTCCTGCGGGACGGGCCTGTGCTGGCTCTGGTCACCGCCGCGGCGGTCTGGGTCTTTCTGCAGGGCCAGTTGACGCGCCAGTTCGGCTTGATCGCCGTAGGGCTGCTGGCCGCCTATATCCTTCTCGTCTGGCTGTTGGAACGCAAACGTCCGGACGCTGAGGGAGAGCGGGTGGAGGATGCCGCCGACCTGAAATCAGGCTGGCATGGCAGTCCCTGGATCGCCCTCCTGCTGGCGGTCGCCGGCATCGCCGTCACCATCGTCGGGGCGGGCTTCCTGGTTGATGGCTCGGTCAGCCTGGCCCGCAGTCATGGGGTATCCGACACCATCGTCGGCCTGACCATCGTGGCGGTCGGCACCTCGATGCCCGAACTGGTCACCAGTGTCATCGCCGCCCTGCGCAAGCAGGGCGACGTGGCGCTCGGCAACATCATCGGCTCGAACCTCTACAATCTGCTCGGCATCCTCGGCATCACCGCCATCATCAAGCCTGTGGCGGTTCCGCCGGAGTTGCTCGGCGTCGATGTCTGGGTGCTGGCGGCGGCGACCGGCGCGATGGTCCTGTTCGCCTTCCGGGGCATGAAGATCTTCCGGCTGGAAGGCCTGGCGCTGGTCGCCGGTTTCGGCGGCTACATGGCCTGGTTGCTGTGGACGGCGGGGGCCTTCGGAAAATAGCGCCATCGCGGGCGGTGATCGCTGACCGGGGCAAGGCGTCTATCCCGGCCCGCTCCGATCTGGCGAGATAGGCGTGTGGAAGCGGAGCCAGGGCGATGAGTCGGATTTTCGGGGCGGTCTGCCAGAACGGCTATGTGGTGCGCGACATTCATGCGGCCATGGATCACTGGGTGAAGGTGCTGGGCGTGGGGCCCTGGTTCTTTATCGAGGAGGTGAAGACCGACTGGTTGCTGCATCGGGGGCAGGCCTCGGACGTCAGGATGAGCATCGCCCTGGCCAACAGCGGCGATCTGCAGATCGAGCTGATCCAGCAGCTCAACAACGCCCCTTCGATGTACATGGAGTTCCTGGACGCCGGCCATGAGGGCCTGCAGCACATGAGCTACTGGTCGCGTGACTACCAGGCCCTCTACGACAAGGCGCTCGGCCTCGGTTACCGGGTCGGGCACGAGGGGCAGATCGGCGGCGAGAAGGGGCGGTTCGCCTATTTCGACACCCAGGGGCATCCCGGCACGGTGGTCGAGATCAGCGACATCAGCGGCGGCAAAGGCGCCTTCTTCGAACATATCCGGCAGAAGGCCGCCGGGTGGGACGGGACGCGGCCGATCCGGCCCGTCGTCTGACATTGCCGATTTGAAACGAGGAAGCCGGGCGGTTTTGCGCCACAGTCGGATCAACGCTCTTCGTTTCCGTCTTCAGGACATCCCGATGATCAAGCCGACCGCCCTCGCGCTGGCTCTCAGCCTTGCCCTCAGCCCGCTGGCGCCGAGCCTGGCGCTCGCACAGGCCCCGGCGGCTGCGCCGGCGTCCGCCGATGTCGCCCGCTACGCCCGGGACCTGCTGGCCGGCACGTATGAGGACAAGGGTCCCGGCGCCGCCGTCCTGGTGGCGCGGGGTGACCAGGTGCTGTTCCGCGGCGCCGTAGGCAGGTCGGACATCGCGGCCGGCAAGGCCCTGTCGCCGGACCAGCTGTTCCGCATCGGCTCGGTGACCAAACAGTTCGCCGCCGCCGGGCTGCTGAAGCTGGTCGAGGACGGCAAGGTCAAGCTGGACGATCCGCTGTCGAAGTACGTTCCCGGCTATCCGAACGGCGACAAGATCACCGTCCTGATGCTGCTCAACCATACCTCCGGCATCAAGAGCTACACCGGCATTCCGGGCTACATGGTCAGCGAGATCCACAAGGACCTGACCACCACCCAACTGATCGCGGCCTTCAAGGACCAGCCGGTCGACTTCGCCCCCGGTGAAAAGTGGGCCTACAACAACTCCGGCTACGTCCTGGTCGGGGCGGTGATCGAGGCGGCCAGCGGCATGGCCTGGTACGACTACCTCGACAAGGTGTTCTTCAAGCCGCTCGGCTTGACCGACACCGGCTACGGCGGCGATCCCAGGCTCGTCGCCCGCCAGGCCGGGGGCTACACCGAGGAGGGCGGCAAGGTCGTGCCGATGCGCGTCCTCAGCATGACCCAGCCGCATGCCGCCGGGGCCCTGGTCTCGACCGTCGACGACCTCCTGAAATGGAACCGGGCCCTGCATGAGGGCCGGGTTCTGAAGGCGGAAACCTACCGCCG
>JANPKF010000570.1:0-3693 GCA_031425895.1 Caulobacteraceae bacterium
GACATCGCCGTCCCGGGTCCAGGTGGCGGTCTTCGGGGTGAGGCCGCCACCGTCGCCGAGGGTCTGGGTGACAGTGCAGTCGGCGTTGAACAGCATGCGGGCGCTACGTTGTTCGTGCGGCGGGCTGGAGCCGAGGGCGAAGAAGCCGACAAAAACCTTGCCGACGACGGCGGGCGCTCCGGCCGGATCACTGCAGGCGGCGGCGGCCGGGGTGGCGGCCAGGGCCAGGGTGAAGACGGCGGGGATGGCGAGGATACGCATGACAAGGGCCTCGGGCCGCACCATGGGCCCAAGACAGGCCTAGAGATCGCCGGACCCGCCTGCGCCCTCAACAAAGGTGGCAAACGCCCGCCGGCCTGAACAAAACCGCCCCGGAGATTGACTCCCCCGCCGCCTCCCCCTATAGCCGCCCGCTCAATTCAGATGAGGGCCTCCGCGTGCGCGGGTTCCCCGCAGCCGCATGGTAAAGACCAATGAAGGTTCGTAGCTCGCTCAAGTCGCTGAAGTCGCGCCACCGCGACTGCAAGCTGGTTCGCCGCAAGGGCGTCCTGTACGTGATCAACAAGACCGATCCGCGCTTCAAAGCCAAGCAAGGCTAATGACCGCGCCTGTTGGCGTCCTCTGGGACGTCGGCAATGTGATCGTTCGCTGGGATCCCCGGACCCTGTATGCGAAGATTTTCGAGGAACCGGCCGCTTGCGACCGGTTCCTTTCCCATGTCTGCACCATGGCCTGGCACGGGCTGACCGATCGCGGCGTGCCGGCCGAAGACAACACGCTCGACCTGATCTCGCGCCATCCCGAGCATGAAGCCGAGATCCGCGCCTGGTGGGACCGCTGGGACGAGATGTTCGGCGGGGTGATCGAGGAGACTGAAAGCGCCATGGAGGCCCTGGCGGCAAAGGGTGTGCCGCAGTTCGGGTTGACCAACATGGCCGGGCCGGTGTGGCCGACCATCGAGCCGATGGCCCCGGCGGTGCGACATCTGAAAGCCGTGGTGGTCTCCGGCGACGAGGGGATGATCAAGCCGGAGCCGGCGATCTATCACCTGGCCTGCGAGCGGTCGGGCCTGCGGCCGGACCAGCTGCTGTTCGTCGACGACAGTGCGGTGAACATCCAGGCCGCTGCAGAACTCGGCTTCCATGTTCTGCACTTTACCGATCCCAGCCTTCTGAAACCGAGACTGAAGACGCACGGTCTGCTCTGAACGTCTTTGCGTCCTTCGACACGCGGCCGGTGGCCGCTACTCAGGATGACGACCGGGGGTGAACTGCACGGACGCTCGTCATCCTGAGTAGCCGCGACGCGGCGTGTCGAAGGACGCAGGGGCGCATTGAGCCCCGCGCCCCTTTCCTCTACACCGCGCCTTCCCCAATTCCGCTTCCCGTGAGAGCCTTCCCCCATGGCCGATGACCAGCCCACCGTCGATGTCCTGAACGGCACCGCCCAGACCCAGCTGCGCACCATCATCGAGCGCATCGAGCGGCTGGAAGAGGACAAGGCCGGCGTCATGGCCGACCTGAAAGAGGTCTACGCCGAGGCCAAGGGCAATGGTTTCGACACCAAGATCCTGCGCAAGGTCGTGCGCATGCGCAAACAGGACAAGGCCAAGCTGTCGGAAGAAGAGGCGCTGATCGACCTCTACCTGTCGGCCATCGGCGGGCTGTAGGCTTTTCTTTTCCAGGAGGGGGGGCGCATTGAAGCGGAAGGATCCTCCCGACTTCAAGGCGCTGGCCCGCAAGGCCGCGCAGCGCTCGGCCCTCAATGCCGTGCGCAAGACGCAGCGCGCAGCCGACAAGGCCGGCGTCAAGCTCAGCGACTGGGAAGGCGAGTTCCTGGGTTCGGTCGCCGAGCGGGTGAAGACCTACGGCCGGGCCTTCGGCGACCCGGAACTGGGCGCGCCGGGGCAGGCGCTGTCGGCGATGCAGAACCGCAAGCTCAAAGAGATCGCCGCCAAGGCCAAGGGTGAGGACAAGCCGCCGTGGGTGGTCAAGCGCGAGGCCCAGGCGGCGAGGGCCACCCGGGCGGCGGCCTCGGGAGATGAGACGGCGCCGGCGACGTCGCGCAAGGGCTTTGGTCGGAGACCCGCGAAGACCTAGCAGGACACCGTCACGCCCGGCCCGCTCCCCGTTCAGGATCCGGCCGGGAATGGTCTCACGCTCAGCGTCGAAGTCAGCTCACGAGCGCCTGGCCGATTGGGCGAACTTGTAGATGACGTCGATGTCGGCCGGAGTGAAGCTGAAGCCCGGATCGGAGCGGCAGAGAAGCACCAGCCGTGAACTGTCGTTCAGCAGGGTGGTGGCGCTGACGATGGAGTTCGGCTGCTTCGTCGCCGCCGCCACGCGGTCAAAGGCGTAAAAGTATCCAGCCCAGCCGGCCTGGGAGCTGAACGGCTTGCTGCCGAGGTGGCGGATGTAGGTGTCCCCGTCGGCTGTCGTCAGGGCCCGTTGCCGACCCTCGGGGTCCCGCACGCGGTCGCTGATGAAGGCGGCCCATTCTTCCTTGGTCGCGCTCGCCTTCAGCGGCTCGACGAGGGCGACACAGACGCCGACATTCTGCGGGACGGCGCCGCTGCGGCTGATCACGAACTGGCTGCGGCGACCGCTGATGGGATTGGCGTGGGGTTGGACATGCAGCGACAGGGTGAAGGTCGCGCCGGCGTTGGGATTGGTCCATGGCTCCTCGAATGACGCCGCCGGTCTCCCGACATCGGCGGCGCCGAAGGTGACCGGAGCGGCCTTGGGCTTTGCCCGGGCCGTCATCACGAAGGTGCGAAAGAGATTCGCGTCAACGGCGGTCACGCTTTTGGCCGAGAAGAATATGCACGAAGCAAGCAGCCGAAGGTCAGGGCTCAGCATCGTGCTCGACATGAAAGTGGATTTTGTCGTGCCAGTCTTGTTCTGGATACTTTCGTACCAGTAAAAATAGCCGTCCCAGCCGTCGTTTGTCTTGTAGGGCCGGGTGCCTCGCAAGCCAATGAATATTTCTCCGCCTTGGTCGGCCCAGCCGGCGGCGGCGGCGGCGGGGGTGGTCAGCTCCCGGTCGATCTTTCGCGCCCAACTGGCGGCTGTGTTGACCTGGTAGGACTTTTCGACGCTGACGGTACAGGCCGCGATCCGAACGCCCTCCCGCTCGATGACAAAAACGTCCGTGTTGTCGTAGTCCTTGAGGGTTATCTGCTTGTAGGTGGGCGGAACCTTGATCGTGTAGAGCCCGCCTGGCGACGGCCATGCCGGCTGTTCGGCGGCCACGGCGCCGGAGCCACCGAGGGCCAGAGCGGCGACCAGTAAAGCGAAAGCACGCGACAACATCGAAATCACCCTCTCCAGAGATCGCCACCCTAGGGAGACGCCGCTGGATTTCACCCCATCAAAGGGGGGGCGGTGGGAGATCAGCCGACGTCCCTGATCTCCACGTCGATCCCCTGCTCCCGAACCTTGCGGTAGAGGGTCGAGCGGCCGATGCCGAGGCGACGGGCGACCTCCGACATATGGCCGGCGTAGACGTCGATGGCGTGCTGGATGAGGTCCTTTTCGATCTCTTCCAGGGTGCGCAGGTGGCCGTGGCCGTCGAGGATGCGGACCGGGGCGTCGGCGGGCATCTCGGCCAGCAATTGCTGAGCGGTCGGGATGGCGCGCGGAACCTGGCCGGCGACGGGCTGGACGACGTCTTCGATCGGGGGCGCTTTCACGC
>JANPKF010000571.1:0-2827 GCA_031425895.1 Caulobacteraceae bacterium
GCCTGTACTGCGCCAGCCTCGGCGGCGGTCAGGTGGACATCACCAACGGCAAGTTCGTCTTCCAGTGCACGGAAGCCTACCTCATCGAGGACGGCAAGATCACCCACCCGGTCAAGGGCGCCACCCTGATCGGCGACGGGCCCAGCGCCCTCACCCGGGTGACCATGATCGGCAACGATTTTGCCCTGGACCCGGGCATCGGCGTCTGCGGCAAGGCGGGGCAGGGCGTGCCGGTGGGCGTGGGACAACCCAGCCTGAAGATAACGGGACTCACCGTCGGCGGGACGGCGGTCTAGACGAAGCAACGCGCCCTCCCTCCCCTTTATGGGGAGGGACAGACCGCAAAGCGTTCAGGGTGGGGAAGTCGGATGCAGCGCGGCTAAGGCCACGTGATTTTCGATTGCCCAAACCCCCAGCACATCAGCTTGTACCCCACTTCCCCACCCTGCGGGGCTGCGCCCCGCTGTCCCTCCCCATGAAGGGGAGGGAGGGTGATCACCGGCAACATTTCACAGATTTAATCTACATTTCAGGCTTGTAACGTGCCCCCAATCCGGGGCGCGGGCAGGTTGCCGCCACCTGACGGGCCGGGGGGCTCTGAAGGGGGAGAACCTGTATGAGTCCGTTTATCGCCTTGCTGGCGGCCGCATCGCCTGAAGTCATCGCCACGGCCGCGCCGGCGCCGGCGCCCGTCACGGCCGGGATCGTGTTCGCCCAGGATGCCGCGCCGATCGCGACCGAGGCTATCACGCCGGTCGCCAACCAGGGCGTCACCCCCTATCCCGCCGGCTTCTTCGCCGAGGCCTCGCCCAACTCGGCGATGGACATGATCGCCCGCATCCCCGGCTTCGCCTTCGACGGCGGCGACAGTGTGCGCGGCTATGGCGGCGCGGCCGGCAACGTGCTGATCGACGGTCAGCGCAACGCCTCCAAGTCCGAAGGGCTGGAAGACGCCCTGCGCCGCATCCAGGCCAAGGACGTCGAGCGCATCGACATCATCCGCGGCGGCGCCCCCGGCATCGACATGCAGGGCAAGACCATCATCGCCAACATCATCCTCAAGAAGGATCGCGGCGGCAGCTGGCTGCTGGCCGTCGCCAACGCCATCCACCAGGATGGGCGGACTCAGCCGGCCTTCCGCTTCGAGGGCAGCGCGCCGGTCGGGCCGGGCACGTTCAACTGGTCCACCCTCTTCTATGTCGGCATCGATGACGGGGCCGGCGAAGGCGTCCAGCGTAGCGAGACCTCGGCCGGCGTCGTCGAACGCAAGGCCTGGGACGAGACCGGCACGGGCCACGGCTATGACCTGAAGGCCGGCTGGAAGAGCCCGCTGCTGGGCGGCCGGGTGGCGGTCAATGCCCGCTACCATCCCGACCTCTACGAGTGGTCGCTCAACGCCTTCGACAGCCCGCGCACCAATCGCCTGTTCGTGGTCAAGGACCGCAACGATCGGGTCGACGCCGAGTTCGGCGGCAGCTGGGAGCGCGATTTCGGCAAGGCGAGGGTCGAGATCACCGCCCTGCAGACCGGCAGCGACGTCGACTTCTCCTCGCGCTTCGACGACGGTGCCGACACCGCCCTGTTCACCGAACAGGCCGAGCGTGGCGAGAGCATCGTGCGCGGCGCCCTGCGCTACTCCTTCTCGCCCAACCTCATCGTCGAGGGCGGGGCAGAGGGGGCCTTCAACTTCCTCGACACCTCGACGGCCTACGTCGAGAACGGCGTTCCCGTCGTCCTGCCTCAGGCCAATGTGCGGGTCGAGGAGGAGCGCGGCGAGGCCTTCCTGACCGCCAACTGGCGCCTAAACCCCAAGCTGGCCATCGAGGGCGGGCTGAAGGTCGAGGCCTCGACGATCAGCCAGTCGGGGGCGACCACACTCTCGAAGGAGTTGACCTACTACAAGCCCCGGCTGATCGCGACCTGGTCGCCGACGCCGGTGGACCAGGTGCGGATCCGCCTCGAGCGGGAGGTCGGCCAGCTGAACTTCCGCGACTTCGCCTCGTCGATCTCGCTGTCGACCGGCGGCACGGTCACCGCCGGCGGCGCCGACCTTGAGCCCAGCAAGACGACGGTGTTCGAGGCCGCCTATGAGCGCAAGTTCTGGAGCGACGGCGCGGTGACGGTGAAGTTCACCCACGAGGAAATCACCGACGTCACCGACCGGATCCGGGTCACCGACATCACCGCCTGTCCCCTCGTCGCTGGATTGCCGGACACCGACGACCTGAGCTGCAACTTCGACGCCCCCGGCAACATCGGCGACGGCAAGAACGACGAGCTGGAAATCTCCCTGACCCTGCCGCTCGGCAAGCTGGGGATTCCCGGCGGCCTGCTGCGTTCGAACCTGGAATGGAATCACTCCGAGGTCACAGATCCGACCACCGGCGAGACCCGCCGGATCAGCGGCCAGGCGCCGTTCGAGTGGGAGGTCCGCTTCTCGCAGGATCTGGCCAAATACAAGACCCAGTGGGGCATCGACGTGTTCGGCAATTTCGAGGAGCGGTCCTACCGCTTCGACCGCGTCGACCAGCTGGAGCTGGAAACCTGGGTCACCCTCTACGCCGAGTACAAACCCTACCCCGACCTGGCCATCCGCTTCGAAGCCCACAACCTGCTGGGCCGCGACCTGACCTTCAGCCGCCAGCTGTATGACGCCCCGCGTGACACCGGCAGCGTCAACTACAGCGAGGTGCGTCCGCTGGACTATCCGTCCTACTTCTACATGCGCATTCGAAAGACGTTCTGACCCCCACTCCGCCGGGCGTCGCCATACCCCGCGACGCCTGAGCGACCAGGGGAGCGGCGCTGTGTCCTTCGGGTTGGTTCA
>JANPKF010000572.1:0-4248 GCA_031425895.1 Caulobacteraceae bacterium
GCCGATGCTGTTGTCATAGCTGTCGGCGCCGTGCAGCCATGCTCCAGCGACGATGCCGATTGATTTTCCGGCCGCGTCAGCCGCCGCCTTGGCAGCGGTGAACCAAGCCTCGATGGTAGCGAAGTGCGCCGTTCCGTAGCCGATCTGAGCACACGACGAGGACGACATTCCAATGTGAACTGGAACGACCGTGCGGCCGTGCGTAGCGAACGACTTGCCGTTCACATCCTCGATCAGTTGCTCCAGCACATCGCCAACCGCCGGAGCTAGGTTGCCGCCCCAATGGCTTTGGCTGGCGATGTACTCAGCGCCGACAGCATCGGTAAAACCCGACAGACCGAAGGCCCCGGTGAAATGGCGAGGCCGGATCGCGTCCAGCATCTTCACCATAGGTCTCGTCGAACGCGCCATCATGGGGACGCTGTCGGCATCCTCCGAGTTGGACTGACCCGAAAGCACAATCACATTGACGTCGTAGGGCAGTACCGGCGGCGGCTCGATGATACGGTAAGCGGTGGGTAGAGCGGAGAAATCGGCGCCGGGAATCTTGTGGCGAACGACCTGACCCACATTGCCGGACGGGGAGAAGTGGAACGCCGCCGTGGTCCAACCATCGGCGTCGGTAAAGGCCCAACCCTCGTCGTACCCCCCCTCCACTGAAACGACGTCAAGCACACCACCCGCAGGCAGTCCCAGCGCGGTGGCCCCCTCAGAAGTCGCTTCGGCAATCTCTGCCAATCCATCGACTCGCGCGGCGGTGATGTTCAGCAGAGCGGCCGTCTCGCTGGCCTCGACAACAGCCACCACCTCCGCCCCAACATCCAGCCCCGCCACCACCTCCGCCACGAACCCCGCGTAGTCGCGGTCCGTCACCGGGTCGCCGTTTTCGGGGTCGAAGGTCAGGAGCATGCCCTTGCGGCGGGCGGTGTCCGGCAGGGGGCCCAGGGTGTCGCCCGGCGGGGCGGCGAGGGCGCGGGCCAGGTCGCGGCGCTGGTCCTGGGCGATGAGGGTCAGGCGGTCGAGGGCGGCCTCGTGGGTTTCCGCCGGGAAGGCGTCGGCGGCGATGTAGTCGGCCGGCTGCACCAGGGCGGTGTCGGTCCACAGCACCAGGGTTTCGCCCACGGCGATGGCGCGCGGCGTCGTCGCCTGCACGGCCCCCGCCTCCCCCTCCCCCTCTCCTTCGATGACCAGCCCCTCCAGGGGGGCGCGGGCGCCGTCGCCGGCGATGACCACGGCGCGGACATCGGCCGCCTCCAGGACCCGGAACGGCAGCGGAAAGGGGCCGGATCCGCCGTCGCCGGCGAAGGCTGCGAGGCGGGGGGAAGGCGCGGTGACGGTCATGGGCTTCCTCGAGGGCGCGGACGACCCGCGCGCCGACGCGGGGCGCGGGCGGGGTCGTTGGCGACTGCTGTGGGTGTTGGGAAAGCGGCTTGTCCGACCGGCGGCCCGCTCCCTTGGGGGCGCGGCGCGGCGGCGGGTCCGGGGGTGGGGCCGGCGGCCCCAAAGCGGTTACGTCAAGACGGGGTGGCGCCAGGGGCCGCTTGTCGAAGCGGCGAAACCATTATCGCACGCCGGGGCGTGGCAAGACCTGTTTTGCGGCGCCGACGACCTCAAGGCCGCTTCTGCGCCATCGCGGCGCGCAAGACCTGCGCCACCTCGGCCGAGCGGGCCGACGACTGCAGGCAATAGTCCAGGGCCGTCTCGCCGCCGCTGTCGCGCCGGTTGGGATCGGCCCCATACCGCAGCAACATGACGATGCGGTCAGGGTTGGGCGACCTCGCCGCATCCATCAGCGGCGTCGTGGCGCCCTGGTTCGGATCGGCCCCCGCCGCCAGCAGCAGCCGGGCGACCGCGTTGGTCTTGGCCAGGCTCAGGCTCGGCCCGGTCGGCCGGAACCGACGCTCATACTCATACTTGCCCAGCTGCTCCAGATCAGGGTCAGCGCCGGCAACCAACAGCGCCACGACCGCCTCTTCCGATCCGTTCTGGGCGGCGATCATCAGTGCGGTCTGTCGATAGACCAGAGCGCCGACCTGAAACACGTAGCGGCGCTCGAGCGGGGCGCCGGCCTTCAGCAGTCGGCGCAGTATCCCCGCCTGGTCACATCTGGCCGCCATCCCCAGCGGCCCACGGCCGAACTCGTCGCGGAAACCGGGATCGGCTCCTCTCGCCAACAGCCGCTCGACCGCCGGCCCGTCGCCGCGCGCCACCGCCGCCGTGAGTTCGAGTCCGGCCCGCTGACGCCCCGCCGGCAGGTTCGACCACTCCAGTTCGCCGTCCTGCCGGCAGTCGGTCTCGCGACCGGCCTTGGCCCCCGCCACGACCTTCGCCTCGTCCATCGGCGGCGAACCCGCTTCAGGTGGACGATACGGTTTCGTCGGCTCGATCCTGATCGGCGGCCTGGGCTTCTGCTCGCAACCGGCGACCAGCAGCGCCAACACCAGGGCCCACGACGCACCCTTCACAACGATCTCTCCCCGCTAGGTTGACGAGAACAAAACAGGCACAGTTGGCGCATGTCAAGCGCTCAACGATAGAAGGTGGGCAGGGATGGTGGCAGGGTTTTGCGCGACCGCTCTTCCTCCAGATAGGTCCTGTACAGCTGCTCCAACCTCTCCCGGTCGACGTGGGGTTGCGGAACGCTCTTCCCGTTCCGTTCAATTTCGTAGTTGCTGATATTAGAGACGGGATCCGGAATGCTGGCCCAAATCTTTGCTGATTCTTCAAGAGTCCGATCGAAGTCGCCCTTCAGCAGAGCGTCATCGATATTTCGGCTCTGCAGCAGAGCGACGTAGGCCATGTCCTGCGTCCGTGGCGAATAGTCGGTGGCGCCCAGCATCTCTACGCCAAATCTCTTCCAGGTGACGTTGTTGATTTGATATCGACCGCTCACCCGCCCGGGGTAATTGGCCGATAGGTCCCGCTTGTAGTCCACACCGCGCTTGTCACCCCCCATCGAGTTGTAGTCGACTCCGCCCTCGACCTCGGCGATCACCCGGGCCCAGGCCCGGACTTCTGGCGTCCGGTCGAATATCTCCCCGGTTTCACGCCGACGGCGCAGTTGCGATCTCTCTTTGCGGGTTTTCAACTGTGCGCTGGGCGCCAGGTCGGGGAACCGAGCCTCCAGGAGCTGGTCTTCCCGGCTTCGAAGGCCATCTCGATCCCGGGGGTCCACGCCCAGTCGCGTCGCTCGAAAGCCAGCGGCGATTTCGTCCGACACAACCTCTTCCGACCAGGATTTCAACGGCAGAGACAACGGCTCGCCAAGTCGACGGGGGACGCGCCGCACGACCTGTCCTTGGGCGTTGACGTAAAGGCCATCGGCAGGGAAGGGATCCTTGTCCAGATAGCGGTTCAAGTTCTTCTCCCGCTCGCTCAGATCGCCCTGCGGCGCCAGGCCTCCCAAGCCTGATCCACCCCAGGCCGCTTTGATCAGCATCGGATCCTGGCCAGTTTCCGGCCTTTGCGGCAGCGCTTCCCGCGCCTGCTCCCAATCCGCGCCGCCGTCGCGCGCCAGCAACTGAAGCCCGCGCAACCGGGCGAGGTCGCTCGCGCCCAGGCCGTCCAGCAGGCCGGTCAGGTCGAGATCGGCGAAGGCCCCGGTTGAGGCCCGCGCCGTCGCCTCGATCGCCCGGACGACCGCCGGATCGGAGCCCCTCCATGGCGCTTCGAAACGGCCGCGCACCGCCGCCTGCTGGCGAGGCGACAGCGCCGTCCAGACATCCCCCGGCATCGCCGTCCAGCCGTCCGGGACGCGGGCCGGATCGAGGTAGGGCTCGGCCGCCGCCCAGGCCGCATCCTCGCTGGCCTCCCGGCGAAGGCGGGCGCCCCGCCATGCCCCGATGGCGGCCCCGCGAAAGGCTTCCTGGCGGCCCGGCGAAGACCCGGCCAGCGCCTCGGCCCCGGCCAGCAAGCCATCCAGATCGTCTTCCGGCGCCGTGTGCTCCGCCACCAGCCGCTGCACCGCCGCGTGCGCCGCGCGCCGGGTCTGTTCGGCCTCGACCTCGCCTCGCAAGCCGGCCTGTGCGGCGGAATCCAGCACCCCGCCCTCGATCTGAATCAGGGTCGCGGCGCGATCCGGGTCGACGGCCGTCACCTGCCGGATGCGGCGGCTGACGGCCGCGTTCAGCAGGCCCCGTCGGCCGGCGTCGATGGCCTGCGCGCCTGCGCCCATCTCCGCCAGCCGACCGGTCAGCTCTCCGATGGCCGAGCCCAGCGCCGCCCGCGCCTGGTCCGGCGCAAGGTCGG
>JANPKF010000573.1:0-5295 GCA_031425895.1 Caulobacteraceae bacterium
AGGCTGTTGGCCAACGGCCCATCCACCTTCAGCGTCTTCTCGAGGAAGAACAGGGCGTAGAACTGCCCCGTGTACCAGACCACAGCCTGGCCGGCGGTCAGGCCGACCAGCGCCAGGATCACCAGCTTCAGGTTTTTGCTATTGGCGAAGGCCTCGCTGAGCGGCTTCTTCGCCGCCCGCCCCTCCTCGACCATCTTCTGGAACACCGGGCTTTCGTTCAGCTTCAGCCGGATCCACAGGCTCACCCCGAGCAGCAGGATCGAAGCCAGGAACGGAATCCGCCAGCCCCAGTCGGCGAAGGCCTCCTCCCCCGTCTGCCCCCGCACGCCGAGAATGACGATCAGCGACAGGAACAGCCCCAGCGTCGCCGTCGTCTGGATGAAGCTGGTGTACAGCCCCCGCTTCCCCGGCGGCGCATGCTCGGCGACATAGGTCGCCGCCCCGCCGTACTCGCCGCCCAGCGCCAGCCCCTGGATCAACCGCATCAGCACCAGCAGGATCGGCGCGGCCACCCCGATCGTCGCGTACCCCGGCAACAGCCCGACCACGAAGGTCGAGCCGCCCATCAGCAGCATGGTCACCAGGAAGGTGTTCTTGCGCCCCCACAGGTCTCCCAGCCGCCCGAACACGATCGCCCCGAACGGCCGCACGAAGAACCCGGCCGCAAAGGCCAGCAGGGCGAAAATGTAGCCGGTGGTCTCGTTGACCCCGCTGAAGAAGTGCCTGGAGATGAAGCCGGCCAGCGAGCCGTACAGATAGAAGTCGTACCACTCGAAGATGGTCCCGGCCGACGCCCCGCCGATCACCGTCAGGTGGCCGCCGCCCCGCTTCACGTCGCTCATCCCCGTCTCCCCGTATTTTCCCCGAAGCTAGACTGACTCCGCGCCCGGATGACAGAGCCGCCTGCGGGCGCTAGAACCCCGGTCCCGATTTCATGTCCAGACAGAAGACCGACGATGGCCGGCCACTCAAAATTCAAGAACATCATGCACCGCAAGGGCCGCGCCGACGCCGCCCGGTCCAAGCTGTTCTCCAAGCTCTCGCGCGAGATCACCGTGGCCGCCAAGACCGGCCTGCCCGATCCGTCGATGAACCCGCGCCTTCGCCTGGCGGTCAACAACGCCAAGGCCGAAAGCCTGCCCAAGGACGTCATCGAACGCGCCATCAAGAAGGGCGCGGGCGGCGATGCCGAAAGCTATGACGAGATCCGCTACGAAGGCTTCGGCCCCGGCGGCGTCGGCGTCATCGTCGAGGCCCTGACCGACAACCGCAACCGCGCCGCCGCCAATGTCCGCGCCATCTTCGCCAAGAACGGCGGGGCTCTGGGCGAGACCGGCTCCGTCAGCTTCAACTTCGACCGCATGGGCCAGATCACCTACCCGGCCTCGGCCGGTTCGGAAGACGCCGTCATGGAGGCCGCCATCGAGGCCGGCGCCGAGGACGTCGAGTCCGACGAGGAAAGCCACGTCATCTGGACCGCCTTCGAGGACATGACCGCCGTCATCGACGCCCTCGCCGCAACGCTGGGCGATCCCAGGACCACCGCCATCACCTGGCGGCCCAGGATGCTGGTCCCGGTCGAAGGCGACGCGGTGGCCACCATCATGAAGCTGATCGACACTCTCGATGACGAGGACGACGTCCAGAACGTCTACGCCAACTTCGACATCAGCGACGAAGACCTGGCCAAGCTCTGATCCTCCCCCGGGCGCTTCGCGCCCGAACAGGAGGAGGATCACGTTTGCACTTTCTTCAGACTCGTCGCCAATGTAGGGAAACATATGGCGAACACGATCCGACTCCTCGGGCTCGATCCGGGCCTCCGCAAGACCGGCTGGGGCGTCATCGACGTCGAGGGCGCCCGGCTGAGCTGGGTCGCGCACGGGGTTATCTCGCCCGACGACAAGGCCCCCTTTTCCGACCGCCTGCTCTGCCTGTTCGAAGGCATCACCGGCGTCATCGAGACCTACGCCCCGCATGAGGCCGCCGTCGAGGAGACCTTCCTCAATACCAACGCCCAGTCGACCCTGAAGCTCGGCCACGCCCGCGCCGCCGCCATGATCGCCCCCGCCCGCGCCGGCCTGCTGGTCGCCGAGTACAGCGCCAAGGAGGTCACGAAGTCCGTCGTCGGCACCGGCGGCGCCGACAAGACCCAGGTCGCCTACATGATCGCTCGCCTGCTGCCGACGGCCGGCGGACTGACCGCCGACAGCGCCGACGCCCTCGCCGTCGCCATCGCCCACGCCCATGCCCGCAAGGCCCGGGCCATCGGTCAGACGACCCACCACAGCCTGCGCAAGGCCCTCGCCACAAAGAGTATGGGGAGGGTCGCATGATCGGTCGCCTGCGCGGCATCGTCGCCGAGATCGGCGAGGACGAATGCCTGATCGATGTCGGCGGCGTCGGCTATGTCGTCCGCTGCGGGGCCCGCACCCTGAGCCGCCTGCCCGCCGTCGGTGAGGAAGCCGTCCTCCACACCGAAAACCCCTGGAGCGAGCAGATCGGCCCACAGCTGTATGGCTTCCTGGCCCGCGACGAGCGCCGCGCCTTCGTCCTCCTGCGCGCCATTCAGGGCGTCGGCCCCAAGGCGGCCATGGCCGTGCTCGACGTCGCCAGCCCGGCCGAACTGGCCGGCGCCATCGCCCGCGACGACAAGGCCCTGATCGGCCGCGCCAACGGGGTGGGCCCCAAGCTCGCCCAACGCATCGTCACCGAGCTGAAGGACAAGCCGATCAGCGACGGCACGGCCATCTTCGCCCCCAACGCCGCCGCCCCCCGCGCCGCCGCGCCCAGCGCGACCGGCGAAGCGGTCTCCGCCCTCATGGGCCTCGGCGTCGCCGAACCCATGGCCCGCCGCGTGATCGAACAGGCCTCGCTGCGGCTCGGTGAGGACGCCGATGTCTCCGCCCTGATCAAGGCCGGCCTGCAGGAACTCGGTCGGTGACCCGCATCGTCTCCCCCGACCAAGCCCCCACCGAGGGCCCCGACAAGGCCATGCGGCCACAGACCCTGGCCGAGTTCGTCGGCCAGCAGGGCGCCAAGGCCAACCTCAAGGTCTTCATCGACGCCGCCCGCGCCCGTGGCGAACCCCTTGACCACGTCCTGCTGTTCGGCCCGCCCGGCCTCGGCAAGACCACGCTTGCCCAGATTGTCGCCCGCGAGCTGGGCGTCAACTTCCGCGCCACCTCCGGACCGGTCCTGGCCAAGGCCGGCGATCTGGCCGCCATCCTGACCAACCTCGAACCCAACGACGTCCTGTTCATCGACGAGATCCACCGCCTCTCGTCGAACGTCGAGGAAATCCTCTACCCGGCCATGGAGGACCAGGTGCTCGACCTGGTCATCGGCGAGGGCCCCTCGGCCCGCTCGATCCGCATCGATCTGGCCCCCTTCACCCTGGTCGCCGCCACCACCCGCGCCGGCCTGCTGGCCACGCCGTTGCGCGACCGTTTCGGCATCCCGATCCGCCTGGAGTTCTATACCAAAGCCGAACTCAAGCTGGTCATCGACCACGCCTCGCGCCGCATGGGCATCGCCGTCAGCGACGACGGCGCCGCCGAGATCGCCGCCCGCTCACGCGGCACCCCGCGCGTCGCCGGTCGCCTGCTGCGCCGGGTCCGCGACTTCGCCGCCGCCGACGGGGCCGAGGTTATCGACCAGAAGCAGGCCGCCCGGGCGCTGGCCCGTCTCGAGGTCGACGAACACGGCCTCGACAGCCTCGACCGCCGCTACCTGCGCGCCCTCATCGAGCACTACAACGGCGGCCCCGCCGGCGTCGAAACGCTGGCCTATGCCATCGCCGAGGCCCGCGACGCCGTCGAGGACGTCATCGAGCCCTACCTGATGCAGCAGGGCTTCATCCAGCGCACCCCGCGCGGCCGCGTCGCCTGCGGCAAGGCCTATCTGCACCTGGGCCTCAGCGAACCGCCGACCCCGCCCGGCCTCACGCCCAAGGCGCAGGGGACGCTATTCGAAGAATAGGCCCTCGCCGGCCAGGACCATGTTATGGAGCCGGCAGCCTTAACCGAAGCGAGTGTTTCGGTAAGTGCAACTCCTCTTGCCTATAGGCCCGCGCCATCCGCCAACCCCGGTCTGCTGTTCCGTCGGAGACCCGGCTTCATTCGCCGTTGGACCACGACACCTGTCTGGCCCGGATCCGGGTCGCCATAGACAGTCCCTGGCGCATCTTTGGCCGCCGGCCGATCATCGGTTCGGTCGGACAGGGGCATGTCAGCCTCAGGCGGCGGCGCTACTGGCGGGGCACGGTCCACGCCTCACTTGATGTCAGCCTGCTGCCGGACGGCAGGACCCTGCTGATCTGCAGGGCCGGCCTGCACCCAATGGCGATGCTGCTGGGCGGCGGCTGGGCGGGTCTGTTCATCGCGCTGGGCGGACTGATGTGCCTGTTCGCCGTAGCCGGCGGCTTCCTCGATCACTACTGGCCCCTCGTGGCCATTCCCGCCCTGCTGTCCGGCGCGCTCGGGCTCGCCGTCCTGTTCAGCAGCAGCGATACGGAGGCGGACCACGGCTTCCTCATCGGACAGCTGGCCCTTATGACGGAAGCGACCCCGATCTGAAGGCCAACGCCCATGAGCCACATTCCCGAACCCACCGCAGGCGCCCTCGCCGGCGGTGAGCGTCGCCGTCCCGGGGAGGCCTGACGGATGGGGCTGCCGATCTGGCTGTGGCGCCGGCGGGCCGTCATCCACTCGCCCCTCTTGCCGCACGCCTGCGCCGAAGCCCTGTCGAGGGACATTGACGGCACGCTGACCCTGTTCGGCAAGAAGCCGGTCATCGGCCACGTCGATCCCCGCGGCGGCTCGCTGCGAAAGCGCATCCACTACCGCAATGATCTCCGCACCACGATGAGCCTCACCATCGAGAGTTCGGGCGGCGGTAGCCGGATCGTCGCCCGCTCCTTCATGTCAGTCTATGCGACCGTCTTCATGGTTTTCTGGTTCGGCATGGTCAGCCTCGTCCCGCTCGCCGCACTCGCCGCTGGGAGCGTCGAAGCGGCGTTGCTGAGCATTCCGGGCTTCATGCTGGCCTTCGGCATCGGCTTGGTCGTGTTTGGTCGCTGGCTGGCCCGGGACGAGCATGATTTCCTGCTGGCCTTCATCCGAAACCAGGAGCTGGCCATCTCGGTGCAGGCGCGCCTGGCCATGCTGGCGGCGTCGCTGCTGGCGGCCTGGGCGCTGTGGCGCCTGCTGGCGCCCGGCCGGCTGATGCACGAGCGCGCGGTGGACATCGAGCCCTCGACGCGGCGGCGCGCGCTGCGCGTGGGCCTGCCGTTCG
>JANPKF010000574.1:0-3354 GCA_031425895.1 Caulobacteraceae bacterium
AGCGGCCGGGCCTCGGCGGGCGGGCGCTGAGGCTCGGCGCGGGTTTCGGCGTCCTGCGTCAGCGGCAGGAAGATGGAGACCGTCGTGCCGGCTCCCGGCTGGCTCTCGATCTCGGCCCCGCCGCCGCTCTGGCTGGCGAAGCCGTAGACCTGGCTGAGGCCAAGCCCCGTGCCCTTGCCGACCGGCTTGGTGCTGAAGAAGGGCTCGAAGACCCGGGCCACGGGGGCCGCGTCCATTCCGGTTCCCTGGTCGCGGACGCTGATGCACAGGCAGGGGCCGCGCGGGGTCTCGCCAATACAGTGGTCGGCCATGCGGCTGGACAGGGTGATCACCCCGCCGCCCTCCATGGCGTCGCGGGCGTTGACCAGCAGGTTCATCAGGGCCGCGTCGAGCTGGGCCGGGTCGATGAGCACACGGGCGCCCGGGGCGGCCAGGTCGAGGTCGAGCGTGTAGCGCTCGCCGAGCGCGCGGCCGTAGAGCTGGGCGCTGTCCCGGATGGCGGCGTCGATGACCAGGACCTCGGCGCGCAGGGGCTGGCGGCGGGAGAAGGCGAGAAGCTGGCGGGTCAGGCGTTCGCCGCGCTGGGCGGCGTCGAGGGCGGCCTTGGCCAGGCGTTCGGTGCGCGCCTGGTCGCCCGGATGGCGCTGGACGATGTCGAGGGCGCCGATGATCACCGTCAGCAGGTTGTTGAAATCGTGGGCGACGCCGCCGGTCAGCTGGCCGAGCGCCTCCAGCTTCTGCGACTGCATCAGGGCGGCCTGGGCGATGTCGCGCTCGCTCATGGTCTCCTCGACCCGCTCCGTCAGAAGGTCGTTGAGGCGTTGCAGGTCGGCCTCGACCTGCTTGGCCTCGGTGACGTCAAAGGCGATGCCGGCGAAACCGGCGAAGTCCCCCTGTGGGGAGAGGCGCGGCTGGGAGAAGCTGCGCAGCCAGCGCCATTCGCCGTCGGCGCGTCGGTAGCGGGCCTCAAGCTCAAAGGCCTTGCGGCTGGCCTCGCCGGCCATCTGTTCGCGCAGGACGCGGTTGAGGTCTTCGGGGTGCAGGCGGGTGCGCCAGTCGAGATTGATGGCGGCCTCGTAGCCTTCGCCGATGAAGTCGACATAGGCGACGTTGACGAACTCGCGCCCGCCGCCCGGCATCGACACCCAGAGGAGAGCCGGGGCGCTGTCGGCCAGGGCCCGGAAGCGGGCCTCGCTCTCCCGGATCTGCTCGGCGGCGCGGTGGCGCTCGGTGACATCGAGGTTGTAGCCGACCACCCGCGTGGCCCGGCCGGAGGCGTTGCGATGGATCTGGCCGCGTGCGTGGATCCAGCGTTCCTGGCCGTCGTCACCAACGGACCGGTACTCGATCTGGTAGACCTGGGCGCTCTTGTAGGCGGCCCGATTGGCGGCGGTGACGCGCTCGCGGTCGTCCGGGTGGATGGCGGCCTGCAGGTCCTTGTACGACAGCGGGCCGGAGCGCGGGGCGATGCCGAGGTTGTGGTAGACGCCGGTGGACCAGGTTCCGATGTTGGTTTCCAGGTTCCAGTCCCAGAGTCCCAGACCCCCCGCCGCCTCGGCCAGCTTGAGCCGACCTTCGGCCTCGGTCCGGGCCAGGGTTTCGGCGCGCATCCGCACCAGGGCGGCGCGGGCGGCGGCGGCGACCAGGATGGTCACGGCCCCCGACAGGCCAAACAGGATCAGGGTGCCGTCGCTGGCGCGGGTGGCCCCGAACGGCGCCAGCACGCCCAGCCCCAGGGCCAGCAACAGCGATCCCCAGCCCCAACGCTGGCCTGCATAGAGGGTGGCGATGACGAAGACCGGGAAATAGGAGGAAAAGCTGTTGAAGGCGTTGTGCGAGCCGACCAACACCAGGCGCAGGCCGAAGGCGATCAGGAAGGCCAGCGCCGTGACGGCCGCCGCGCGCGCGACCGAGGGCGGCCGCTGCGGGATGACGCGCCACAGGATCGGCTCGGCGTCCGGTCCAAACAGGTTGAGGGCGAAAGGGCCCATGACGCTCCGTTGCCCGCCGCGATGCGCCCGACACGCCGCGACGTCTTGTCACAATGATGGACGACCATAACTATGGGGCGCAAGAGAGGTTCATCATGGCCGCATCCTTCGAACCCCGCGCTTGCGATCCGACCCCGTGTCGGCGCGACCTTCAACGGGACGGCTGACAGCTCTTGAGATCCGTACGCCTTTCGATACCGAGGCCCTGGGCCCTAGCGGTGCTCGCCGTCGTCGCGATGGTGGCCGCCGCCTGCGCCAGCGATTACCGGGTGCGTGAGGGCACGGGGCGGGAGCGCGGCCTTTCGGTCCTGACGCGGGGCTATGGCGAGGTCGCCTTTCGTCGGCTGACCGCCGACATGGACCCGGCGATGATGGCCCTGGCCAGGCGACATGACGGGGTGGCCAGCACCGACTTCTGGGGCCGCACGCCGGGCTGGGAGAGCTTCAACCTGTCCCGGCTGCCGGTGCTGGACGTCGGCGTCATCAGCGAGGAAGAGGCGCGGCTGATCAACGCCATGCAGCTGGCCTCGGCCGAGCCGCCGCCGCCGGCCAGGCCCTTCATCCTGAAAGCCAGCGGAGAGGACCGGGTGGCGGCGATTCGCTGCCTGACCCAGGCCATCTACTACGAGGCCGCCGTCGAGCCTTTGGAGGGCCAGCGGGCGGTGGCCCAGACCGTGCTGAACCGGGTGCGCCATCCGGGCTATCCCAAGAGCGTCTGCGGGGTGGTCTATCAGGGCGCGCTGCGCACGACCGGCTGCCAGTTCAGCTTCACCTGCGACGGGTCCCTGGCGCGGGTTCCCAACCCGGTCATCTGGAGCCGGGCCGAGCGGCTGGCCATCGATGCGCTGGGCGGCCATGTCGAAAAAGCGGTGGGGACGGCGACCCATTATCACGCCGACTATGTGTCGCCCTACTGGGCGCCGACCCTCTACAAGATCGTCCAGATCGGGCGGCATATCTTTTACCGCTGGACCGGGCCCTGGGGCCTGCCCCCGGCCTTCAACGGCAAGTACGCCGGCGGCGAGGCCAACCTGACGGCGGCGGTGCTGCAGGGACTGGATTCCCGCATCCAGGGCGAGGGGCTGGCGCCCGACAGCATCGCCGGCTTCATCTCCAACCTGGCCTCGACGACGACCCGCACGGTGGTGTTGTCGGTCGACGGGGTCGATCAGTCCTACACGGTGGCCGCGCCGCCTCCGGGCCAGGAGATGGTTCCGATGCCCGGGGTGCTGACGCCGGCGCGGCGGGCGCCGACGCCGGAAGAGGTGGCCGATATCAACGCCAAGCTGAAGACGCTCGAGGAAGACCCCGACGCGCCGATGACGACGGCGCCGAGGCCGCAGCCGCCGGCGAAGGCGGATCC
>JANPKF010000575.1:0-1657 GCA_031425895.1 Caulobacteraceae bacterium
CACCGCCTGGTCCAGGTCGTCGCAGCCGATGGTGAGGTAGCTGACAACCTTGCGCATCGTCAGGCCGCCGCGAAGAGGGCAATCTTGTTGCCCGTGGGATCGCGCAGGTAGGCGCCGTAGAAGCCCGGGGTGCCCGGCGGGCGATGCCCGGGCGCGCCCTCGTCCGAGCCGCCGGCCGCCAGGCCGGCCGCGTGGGCCGCGTCGACCTCGGCCGAGGTCCTGGCCTGGTAGGCGATCATGATCCCGTTGCCGGCCCGGGCCGGCTGGCCGTCGAAGGGTGGGCAGAGGGCGGTGTGGCAGTCGGCGAAGCCCTGGCCGCCGTCCTTGGGGCCATAGCCGATCCAGCCGCCGCCTTCGGTGCGGCGGTCATGGCCGAGCGCGCCGAACACCGCGTCGTAGAATTTGCCCGATTGTTCGCTGTCGAGCGCGCCGATGGTGACGTAGCCGATCATGACATTCTCCCGTCTCTGAGGAGACAACAGTACGCCAGGAAAGGAACAAAACAAGAACTATCGTTCGCCATCCGGCAGCTGCACATGCACCAGTTTCCAGACAAAGAGGCTGCGGCGCTCGAATGTGAGGGTGGTGATCTTCTCCGGCGCGTCCGGCCGCTTGACCGCCAGGCGAACCCGCTCCAGCCCGAAGTATGTGACACCCGGCCACGGTCCGCTGACCAGTCCCTTGGCGCCGCTCATGACGCTGCCGTCGGGCTTGGGCTCGGGCGGCGCGGTTCCCGGCGCATAGCCGCGCAGGATGTCGCCCAGACCCGCGACGGTGACATAGCGGTCGATCTTCGGGGGTTGCGGCGCGACGTCCTTCCAGGCCCGCTTGATGGCTCCGACCGGGTCCTGCCAGATGGTCGGCGGTTCGGCGGTGCGGGTGGTGTCCGGGTCGAGCTGGCCGGCGAGGCTCTTGCGCACGGCGGGGAAGTCGACGAGCTGGCTCATGGCCTGCACGTCCTCGGCGACGGTCGCGGCCCTCAGGGCCCGGTAGCTGTAGAAGGGCGCCGCCAGGAAGGCGATGGCGAACAGCGCCAGGGCGAGGAGGACGAGCCGGAAGAGGTTGTTGCGCATGGCGGCATGTGAGCACGAAACCCTGCGCCTGTCGCGCCTGCTCCACCGGCGCGGGAAGCGGTCAGTCCGGCTCGGTCGCTTCCGAGAGGGTCTGGGCGACAAGGTCGGCGTGGCTCATCACCATCAGTCGCGAGGCGTCCTCCACCCAGTCGATCCTGGCGTCCGGCAGGATGGATCGCCAGACATCGAACGTGCGCTCGGGGTCGTGCAGGAAATCATGGCGGCTGAGCAGGATGCGCCAATGGCCGGCGCCCGCCAGGGGAGGGCAGGTCCAGTGATGGATCGCAGTCTGCTCGGCGACGTAGCCGGCGGTGCGGCCGGTCGCGAACAGACGAAAGCCCCGCTGATAGTCGGCCATGTTGCGCGGGTCGGCGAAGATGGCCGTGTCCAACGGGCTGCTCTCGACCGCCTTGAACATGATCCGCCGCGACTGGCTGCTCGACAGGTTCGACGCCACCAGCTTGACCAGCCCCTCGATCAGGTCCGGATGGCGCATGTAGGCTTCCTGCAGCGCCCCCACCGGGCCGCTCCGGCGATTGTGGGAGGCGCTGGCCGGGTCCGGATTGACCAGCACCACGCGGCCC
>JANPKF010000576.1:0-4050 GCA_031425895.1 Caulobacteraceae bacterium
CTCGCTGCGCCGGTTCAGGCCGACGAAGGCCGCCAGCGTGCCGAACAGGAAGGCGAACGGCAGCAGGGTGAGGATCGTCGAGGGCGCCTTGAGCAGGGTCAGCCAAAGGAGCACGACAAAGCCCGCGTCGGCGCGACCGCCGACATTGCGCGACACGTCGACGAAATCGATCAGCAGGATGACCGCGGCGATGATCGCCAGGGCCCCGGCGACCGAGGTCATGGTGCGGTTGAGGACGTAGCGCTCGAGGCGACCGGGCATCAGTCTCATGCGGCGGCTCCAAAGGGAGAGCGCGGCATGCGCATGAAGGGGATCCAGGCCTGCCAGCCGTGGCGGCTCTCCACCGGACGGAACACCTGGTCGAAGCCCCAGATCATCGCCCCGATGGGGATCGAGTACTGCAGGACGTTGAAGGCGACATTGTCCTCGCAGGCGGCCTGCACCGCGAAGCCGATGATCCGGACCAGGGCGGCGGCCGCCCCGATCAGGGCGATGCGCCGGGCATAGCCCATGCGGTTGAAGCCGGCGCCGACCACGGCGGCCAGGGCCATGGCCATGAAGGCCAGGGCGTAGAGCGGAGAGGCCAGGCGGGAATTGCCCTCGGCCAGCATGCGCTTGCGGTTCTTCTTCTCGTACTCCTGCGACAGGTCCGGATAGAAGAGCTCGTGCAGGTAGCGGTCGGAGGCCTTGAACCGGATGGTTTCGTTGCTGTTCAGGTACGGCTTCAGGTCCAGGGCGTACTCGTCGAAGGTCAGGTAGTTGAGGACGCCGCGCTCGGAAAATTCCTGGGTCGAGCCGTGGCGCATCAAGAGCAGAGGTGCGCCGTTCTTGAACAGCACCTGGCCTTCCTTGGCGGTGTAGGTGGTGGCCTGGCCGTCCTCGGTCATCTGGTGGATGAAGAGGTTGTGGATGGCGCCATTGCTGTCGACGGTCTGGCCATAGACGGTCAGGCGCGGGGCCGGGTCGGAGAACTGGCCCTCGACGACCAGCATGGCGGCGAGGTCCGTCTTGGCCTGGAAGATCAGCTTGCGGTACTCGCGGTAGGCCGCCGGCTGGACCCACAGGTTGATAACCAGGCAGGTCAGGGTGGCCAGTGTCGCCAACTTTATCGCCGGGCTGATCACCCGCCAGCGGCTCATGCCGCCGGCGTAGCAGACGACCAGCTCCTGATCGCCCTGCAGCTTGTTCAGCGCCACGAAGGCGGCGACCAGCACGGCGATGGGGATGATCAGGTTGGCCAGCTGCGGCATGGCCAGGACAATGATCTGCAGATAGATCCAGGCGCTCTGGCGCTGCTCGATGTTGATGTCGAGCTGGCCCAGGCTCTGGCTGAGCAGGCCCACAGCGGCGAGCGCCGCCGTCGCCAGCAGCGTGGGCCATAGCAGCTGGCCAAAGAGGTAGCGTTCGATCAGGCGCATGCGGACTTGGAAGCTCGGCCTCTGACGGGCCGCGGAAGGGTTGTTAGTAGTGCGCGTTGGCGCCGAACGGAACCCGGACGGTCGCGATTCATTGCTCTGCGGGGCGAATTCCTCCGGCTTCCCCAATCACGCGGAAAGGCCTATCTCGCAGCCCAAGACATTTTCAGGAGCGCGTCATGCGTATTGAGTTCGTTTCGGTCGATCGGGCCAATCCCCCGGCCGACGGCGCCGTCGCCACGGCCATCATCGATGGCGGCAAGCTGTCGGAAGGCGCGCAGGACCTGGACAAGGCCACCAGCGGGGCGCTGGCCCGCGCCGTTGCCGCCGGCCGCTTCAAGGGCGCCAAGGGCGCGAGCCTGGAGCTGATCGCCCCGACCGGACGCGAGAACGCCCGCATCACCCTGCTGGGCGTCGGCGACGGCGAGTGGAATGCCGAGTCGGCCGAGACCTTCGGCGCCTCGGCCTACCAGGCGAACAAGACCAACGGCGCCGCGACCCTGACCCTGTTGCTGCCGGGCGCCAGCGGCGAGGAGGGGGCCCGCGCCGCCTTCGGCGCCACCCTGGCCAGCTATCGCTTCGACAAGTACCGGACCACCGAGAAGGCCGACAAGAAGCCCTCGATCGAGACCGTGAAGGTCGCCGTCGACGATCCGGCCGCCGCCGAGGCCGCCTGGGGCGATCTCAAGGCACTGGCGGACGCCATCTTCTTCAGCCGCGACCTCGTCTCCGAGCCGCCGAACGTCCTCCACCCGGAAAGCTACGCCCAGCGCATCAAGGCGCTGGAATCCATGGGCCTGGAGGTCGAGATCCTCGGCGAGGCCGAGATGGCCAAGCTGGGCATGGGCTCCCTGCTCGGCGTCGGCCAGGGCTCGATCCGCGACAGCCAGCTGGTCGTCATCCAGTGGAAGGGCGGCGGCGACGCCCAGCCCATCGCCTTCGTCGGCAAGGGCGTGACCTTCGACACCGGCGGCATCTCGATCAAGCCGGCCGACGGCATGGAAGACATGAAGTGGGACATGGGCGGCTCGGCCGCCGTGGCCGGCCTGATGCACGTCATCGCCGGCCGCAAGGCCAAGGCCAACGTCGTCGGCATCCTGGGCCTGGTCGAGAACATGCCCGACGGCAATGCCCAGCGTCCGGGCGACGTGGTCACCTCGATGTCGGGGCAGACCATCGAGATCATCAACACCGACGCCGAAGGTCGCCTCGTTCTGGCCGACGCCCTCTGGTACTGCCAGGACCGCTTCAAGCCGCAGTTCATGGTCGATCTGGCCACCCTGACCGGGGCGATCATCATCTCTCTGGGCAACGACGTCAGCGGCCTGTTCAGCAACAACGACGCGCTGTCGGAAAACCTGCTGGCCGCATCGAAGGCGACCGGCGAGCAGCTTTGGCGCATGCCGCTGCCGCCGGCCTATGAGAAGCAGATCGACAGCATGATCGCCGATGTGAAGAACACCGGCGGCCGTGCCGGCGGTTCGATCACGGCCGGTCTGTTCCTGCAGCGGTTCGTCAACAAGACGCCCTGGGCGCACCTGGATATCGCCGGGACCGCCTGGAAAAAGCCGTCGACCGACCCGATCATCCCGGACGGCGCCACGGGTTTCGGCGTGCGTCTGCTGAACCAGATGGTCGCCGACAACTACGAGGGCTAGCCTCCAAAAGTATCCGCTCACCCCGGCGAAGGCCGGGGCCCAGCCGCGTGATCTCGATATCGCCCGGCCTGGCGTCGTCGAGGTGGCGGAGACGCGGCGGGTGTCCAACCTGACGCATCGTGCTCTACGAACTGGGTCCCGGCATTGGCCGGGATGAGCGGGTTAGGGGAAAGATCTGGCTAGTCAGCCCTGCGAGGTCTGGTTCTATCACCTGGAGCGGTCGTCGCTCGATCAGGTGTTGCCCGAGCTGTTGGCGAAAACCCTGCAGCGCGGCTGGCGGGCCCTCGTGCGCACCGGTGAGCCCGAGCGGCTGGAGCAGCTCGATACCTTCCTCTGGACCTTCCAGGAGGACGGCTTCCTGCCGCACGGCGTCATGGGCGAGCCGTTCGCCGATCATCAGCCGGTGTTGCTGACGACGGGCGAGGACAACCCGAACGGCGCCCAGGCGTTGTTCCTTGTCGATGGCGCCCAACCCGGCGACCTGAAGCCCTACGAACGCTGCATCGTCCTCTTTGACGGTCGCGACGAGGAGGCGCTGGCGGAGGCGCGGGGGCTATGGAAATCCGTGAAGGCGCAAGGGCTGCCGGCTTCGTACTGGCGCCAGGGCGAGCGAAAAGGTTGGGAGAAGCAGGCATGAAGACGGTTCGCGCGACGGTTTCGGCTCTCGGCCTCATGGCCCTTTTCGCCTGCGCCACGCCCGAGCCTGCGCCCGCGCCAACTCCGCCGCCGCCGCCGCCAAAGGTCGAAACGCCGGCGTCGATGCCGGCCCAGGAGCCTAAGGACAGCTGCGGGGCCAGGGCGCTGCAGTATCTGGTCGGCCGGCCCAGGAGCGAAGCGCCGGTACCGGTTGATCCAACCAGGCGGCGGATGACCTGTTCCACCTGCGCGGTGACGATGGACTACAACCCCGAGCGGCTGAACATCGTCTTCGATCTCGATACCGGCATCATCAAGGACGTGAAGTGCGGGTGACGTCG
>JANPKF010000577.1:0-3468 GCA_031425895.1 Caulobacteraceae bacterium
CGAAGGTCGGCGTGAGCGGCGACCTCAAGGGGGCCGGCCAGGGTGTCGTGCGTCGCTGGACAGTCAACACCACCGGCGGTTCGGCCCGCCTCAACATCGAACTGGCCCGCAAGGCCCAGGTCGCCCGCCGCTTCCTGCTGCCGCCGAGCGACGGGGTCGACCACTACCGCTATGTCATCGACCTGCGCGCCACCGGCGGGCCGCTGAACCCGCGGGACGCCAATCCTCGGGATATGAGGGCCCTTGGTCCCACCCAGTCGCTGCCCGTCGAGCAGGGCGCCCGGCGGCCGCTGACGGTCATCAAGGCTGACCGTCCTTCGGGCCGCAAGGTGATCGTTATCGACGCCGGTCATGGCGGCCACGACCCCGGCGCCATCGGCGCCCACGTCCACGAAAAGCAGGTTACCCTGGCGGCGGCGAAGGCGCTGAAGACCCGCCTGGAAAAGACCGGCCGCTACACCGTCATCCTGACCCGCGATTCCGACCGCTACGTCACCCTCGAAGGCCGTGTTCAGATCGCCCGCCGCGCCGACGCCGACCTGTTCATCTCGCTGCATGCCGACGCCGGCCCCGGGACGACCAGCGGCGCGTCCGTCTACACGCTTTCGGAAAAGGGCGAAGGGCGGGTCGGCAAGGTCCTCGGCAAGGACGACTGGCTCATGAACGCCTCCCTGACCGGCGGGGACCGCGGCGTCGGCCAGATCCTGCTCGACCTGTCGCAGCGGGCCACGAAGAATCGCTCCGCCGGCTTTGCCGAGGTGTTGATCAGCGAGATCTCCGACGTCACCCCGATGCTGCGCCGCAGCCACCGGGACGGCAACCTGATCGTCCTGCTGGCCCCGGACGTGCCGGCCGTGCTGCTGGAGATGGGCTTCATCACCAGCCCGAGCGACGAGGCCCGGCTGAACAGCGCCGCCAGCCGAAACCGGCTGGTGAACAGGATCGGCGACGCCATCGACCGGTGGTTCGCGCGCGACATGAAAATCGCGTCCAGATAGGAAAGAGGGCCGCCGCGAGTGCGACGGCCCCCGGTCCTTTTCGTCTCTACTCCTGCTTGGCGGCCGCGTCGGCGGCGGCGTCGGCCTTGCGTTCGACCTTGGCAGCGCCTTCGGCCGTGGCGTCAGCGGCCTTGTCCACTGCGACCGCTGTGGAATCGACGGCGGCTTCGGTGTTGGCGGCGGCGTCGGCGCCGGCGGAAGCGGCGGCGTCTCCGGTCGCCTCAGCCGCGGTGGCGGCCTTGTCTTCGGTCTTCTGCGAGCAGGCGGTGAGCGCCAGGGCGCCGACGGCCAGCGCGGCCAGAACAGTCATCTTCATGTGGACGTTCCCTTCGATGTTTTCATTCTTGTTCATCGTCCGCCGCGCGGGGCGCGACGTCGACAGGTGAGCCTTGCACGCCTCGGTCGACCTGGGAAGGCGAGCGCCGATGAACCGCCGCATTGGCGCCGTCCCTCTGGCGCGCTAGAGGGAATCCCATGTCGGACAAGAAATCCCGGGGCGTGTGGCCGGTGTTCAACCCACCTGAGCGGTGGGTCGCCGTTTTGGGCATCGGCGTGCTCGGCGTTATCGCCGTGGCCGGCTTTGCCATCGCCATCTATGCGGCCGTTCTGTTCCACGACATGCCGGACGCCGGCGACCTCGTCGACTACCGCCCTCCGACCGCCACGCGCGTCTATGGCTGGGACGGCACCCTGATCGGGGAGTTCTCCAAGGAGCGCCGCATCTTCGTGCCCTACGACCAGATGCCGCCGCGTCTGGTTCAGGCCTTCATGGCCGCCGAGGACCGTAACTTCTTCCAGCACAGCGGCGTCGACGTTCAGGGCCTCGGCCGAGCCATGCTGCGAAACGTCGTCAATGTGGTTCGAGGGCGAAGGCTGGAAGGCGGCTCGACCATCACCCAGCAGGTGGCCAAGAACGTCCTCCTGACCAGCGACGCCACGCTCGGGCGCAAGCTGAAGGAAGCCATCCTGGCCCGCCGCCTGGAACAGACGCTGACCAAGGATCACATCCTTGAGCTCTATCTGAACGAAATCTGGCTGGGTTACCGCAGCTACGGCGTCGCCGCCGCCGCCTACAACTATTTCGGCAAGTCGCTCGACAACCTGACCCTGTCGGAGATGGCCTATCTGGCCGCCGTGCCCAAGGGGCCGGACAACTATCACCCGGTGCGCCGCAAAGAGAACGCCATCGCCCGCCGCAACTGGATCCTCGGCCAGATGGCTGAGCTCGGCTGGGTCAGCCAGGCCGAGGCGGATGCGGCGATGAAGGAGGACCTGGTCGTCCAGTCGGCGCCCAGCCGCGCCAAGTACAAGGACGCCGACTACTTCGTCGAGGAAGTGCGTCGCCGGGGTCTCGGCACCATGGGGGAGCGCCTCACCGAGGGCGGCTACTACATGCGCACGACCCTCGATTCGAATCTCCAGACGGCCGCCCGCATCGCCCTGATGAACGGGCTGGAGGCCTATGATCGCCGGCACGGCTGGCGCGGGGCCTGGGGCACGACCAACGGCGCCGCCGGCTGGGAAGCCGCGGCCTTGAAGAAGTCACCGCCGTCGGAGCGCCGGGGCTGGCGCGCCGCCGTGGTCGAAAGCGTCGAGGGCGGGGTGAGGGTGCGTCCCGCCAAGGACTTCGGTCCCGGCAACCTGGCCGCTGAGGACGTCGCCTGGGCCCGGGCCGGCAAGGGGTTAAGCCCTGGCGACCTGATCTTCGTCGAGCCGGAAGAAAAGACGGCCGGCGTCTACCGGCTGAAGCAGGTTCCTCTGGTCAATGGCGCCCTGGTCGCCATCGAGCCCAACAGCGGCCGGGTGCTGGCCATGGTCGGCGGCTACTCCTTCTCGCTGTCCAACTTCAACCGCGCCACCCAGGCGATGCGCCAGCCGGGTTCGGCCATCAAGCCGTTCGTCTACGCCGCCGCCCTGGAAGACAGCTACACCCCGGCCAGCATGGTCACCGACGCCCAGATCACCCTCAAGGGGGCGGTCAACGGCGAGGACTGGACGCCGGAGAACTACAACAAGAAGTACTATGGCTCGATGCCCCTGCGACGCGGTCTGGAACTGTCGCGCAACGCCATGACCGTGCGCCTGGCCCAGGGCGTCGGCATGCGCAAGGTCAGCGATCTGGCGGTCAAGATGGGGGTCGCCGACAGTATGGCGCCCGTGCTGGCCATGGCGCTGGGGGCAGGGGAGACCACGCCCCTGAAGATTACCGGGGCCTATGCCGCCTTCGCGAATGGCGGCCGCCGGATCGATCCGCATCTGATAGAGATGATCGAGGACCGCGAGGGCAAGGTCTTGTTCCGCGCCGACAAGCAAGACTGTCCGCGATGCAACGCGGGCTTCAATGGCGACGAGAGCCCGCGCATCGCGCCGGGCGGCCAGCAGGTCATCGACCCGGTCACCGCCTACCAGATCACCTCCATGCTCGAAGGCGTCGTCCAGCGCGGCACCGCCACCCAGGCCCGCGTGCTGG
>JANPKF010000578.1:0-1959 GCA_031425895.1 Caulobacteraceae bacterium
TGACGTTGGGACGAGGCAGGTTTCGAATGTCGGGTACGTTCCGTCAGAGAACACCGGGAGAGATGCGATGCCCTACGTCGAAGGCCAGACCGTCCACGACGCCGACGCCCATGTCATGGAGCTGCCCGGCACCATCGAGCAATACATCGACCCTACCTTCCGCGAGCGCTTGGCCGCCAGGCTGCGCAAGAAATCGGACGGGTTCGCCGACGAGGCCCGCGCCCTGCAGAAGGACCCGGACTTCCGGGCCGGGGCCGACGAGGGCCTGCTGCTGCGCAAGAATTACCAGGCCATGGGGGCGTTCGACAACGCCGACCGGCCCCGCGCCGTCGACCTGCTCGGCTTCGCCAGCCAGCTGATCTTCTCCACCGCCGGCCTGTTCCTGTTCACTCTGGAGCATGGCGACGATCCTGATCTCGCCGTCGAGGCGGCCCGCGCCCACAATCGCATGATGGTCGACTACTGCCGCATTGATCGCCGCCTGTTGCCCACCGCCTATGTGCCGCTGGTCGACCGCAAGCGCGCCGTCGAGGTGGCCCGCGAAGCGATTCAGATGGGCGCCAAGGGACTGATGATCCCGAGCCAGGTTCCCAGGGACCATGCCCCCAGCCACGCCGACTTCGATCCCCTGTGGGCCCTGGCCCAGGAGGCCGGCCTGCCGATCCTGTTCCATGTCGGCGGCGAGCTGAAGACCGACCCCGCCTATTTCAACAACGGCGGGCCGCAGGTGCTCGACTTCCATGGTGGAGCCGAGAACTTCACCTCGGTCAGCTTCATGTCTATACCGGTGGCCATCTGGCAGACCCTGCCGGTGCTGGTCTTCGATGGCGTCTTCGACCGCTTTCCGAACCTCAAGTTCGGGGCCATCGAGCTCGGCGCCGGCTGGCTGCCCAGCCTGATGCAGTTCATGGATTCGGCGGCCCTGGCCTTCCACCGCGAAGAGCGCATCCAGAAACTGTCGGCCAAACCCAGCGACATCCTCAAGCGCCAGTTCTTCGCCACGCCCTACCCGCATGAGAACGTCGGCTGGATCATCGCCAACGGCTGCGAGGACATCGCCCTGTTCTCGAGCGACTACCCCCACGTCGAAGGCGGCCGCAATCCGATGAAGCGCTTCAACGAGAGCCTGGAGGGTGTGTCAGCGACGGCGCGCGGCAAGTTCTTCCGCGACAACTTCATCCAGCTGATGGGCAGGGGGCTGGCGGCCGACCTGCACGATATCCCGGGCCTGGCGGCGGCTTGAGGTCGCAAACGGGGACACATTGAATTGCCGCAAGCGCGGCCGCCAGGTTCACACAGGCGGCGCGGGGCAATTCAATGTGTCCCCTCTGTCCGCTACTCGCCCGGTTCTTCTTCCAGCGTCACGGCCACGTCGCCGTTGGCCGACAGCCGCACCTTGCCGTCCTCGATGTCGGCGATCAGGCCGCCGTCGATGTAGTGGTGGTGGTTGTGGGTGGTCGAGTTCTTGGTCAGCTTGATGCGGCCGCCCTCGACGCTGTCGACGACACCGACATGAACGCCGTCGGCCCCAATGACTTCAGCGTGCTCTTTGACCTGATCTAGAATGGACATGGTGTGTCTCCTTCGCAGACCCAACGGGCGGACGCCGCCCCGGGTTGCTCCGTCCGGCCTGTCGGGCGAAAGGGGGGGCTTGCCCGACGTAACGGCGCCCCGGCAAAAGGGCGTCACCTGACGAAGAGGATGCCCCGATGACCTTCAAGCCCTTCGACCTGACCGGCAAGGTCGCCCTGATCACCGGCGGCAACGGCGGCATCGGGCTTGGCATGGCCGAAGGACTGGCCGCGGCCGGCGCCGACGTCGTCATCTGGGGCCAGAACCCCGACAAGAACGCCCACGCTGAACAGGTCCTCAAGGCCCACGGAACCCGGGTCATGGTCCGCCAGGTCGATGTCGCCAACGAACAGGCCATCATCGACGCCACGGCCGAGGCCTTGGCCG
>JANPKF010000579.1:0-2205 GCA_031425895.1 Caulobacteraceae bacterium
CCGGCGGGTGGGTTCGCCGTCGAGTTGCCCGGCACACCGACGGTGAAGCGGTGGACGCAGGATGCGGGCGGGGGCCTGATGCTGGAAAACGTCGAGTACGTGCTGGCGGCGGGGGGCGACCAGTTCTCGGTCGGGTCATCCAACATGAAGATGGACCTGACCGAGGCGCAGCTGCAGAGCGGCTTCAAAGCCGCCATCGACGGGCAGATCGCCGCGTCGGGCGGGACGGAGTCCTGGCGGCGGGCGACGACGGTGTCGGGGAAAACGGCGGTGGAGGCGGAGTATGTCGAGCAGATCGGCGGGGCCAGCTATCGCAACCGGGTGGTGGTGACGTTCGGCGAGCAGCGGCTCCTCACGATGATCGTGCGCCAGCCGGTGGCGGCGCCGGCGAGCACGGCCGAGCGGGCGTTGCGCAGTCTGCGGCTGTTGTAACGCGGGGCTGGACGACGGCAGGTGGGGGGTCGATGATCGGGGCGATCGTCGGCTGAACGGAGGGCGTCTTGCAGTCATCATCACGCGTGGCGGCCGACCCCCGCGGGGCCGGCCGATGACGGTGACCCTGCGGCCGCTGGCGGCCGGCGACGGGGCCCGGGTGCTGGGCTGGCGCAACAGCGAGGCGGTGGCGCCCTACATGTATTCGGAGCACCAGATCACGGCGGCGGAGCATGCCGGCTGGCTGAAGGCGGCCCTGGATCAGGGGGCGCTGGAGGAAGGCGGCCGGGCGGACGGCGACCGGCGGTTCTGGATCATCGAGCTGGACGGGACGGGGGTGGGCCTGGCCAACCTGGCGAGGATCGACCGGGCGAACAGCAAGTGCGAGTGGGCCTATTACCTGGCCGATCCGGCGACGCGGGGGCGCGGGGTCGGGTCGGTGGTCGAGTTTCTGGTGCTGGGGTTCGTGTTCGAGCGGCTGGGGCTGAACCGGCTGTGGTGCGAGGTGCTGGTCGAGAACGAGGCGGTCTGGGGGCTGCATGAGCGGTTCGGGTTTAGGCGCGAGGCGTTGCTGCGGGCGCATGTGCGGAAGGCGGGGGTGTTTCGCGATGTGGTCGGGCTGGGGATGCTGAGCACGGACTGGCCGGCGGCGAAGGCGGCGGCGCTGGCGCGGCTGGCGGGCAAGGGCGTGAGCGAGGGGGAACTGGCGGCGGCGTTGGCGGGGATGTGAGGTTGGCGGACGTGCTTCATGCTCAGGGAATCATCTGCCCGCGTTCTACGGAACAGGACCTCCCCTTTCCGCTCATCCCGGCGAACGCCGGGATCCAGCCTCCTGAGTGGGGTGGCTGAGGTTGAGCACCTGCAAACATTGATCTGCGCGCGTCCGGAGGCAGCGAGATCACGCGGCTGGGTCCCGGCGTTGGCTGGCGCCGAACTTCGTTTCGCCGGGACGAGCGGATTATAGATGGGATGAGGGGATGTGAGGCCGGCGCCGAGCTGGGACTGGCGCGTGGCGCGTCCGTTGCATTAAGGGTTTCTTAACCGGCGGAAGTCCGGGCGGAGGGATCGAAATGGGACGGATCTGGGCGGTGCTGGCGGTGGCCCTGGGCCTGGCGTTTGGTCAGGCGGCGACGGCGGGGGCGGCCGACTGGGCTCTGCTCAAGGCGGCGGACGCCGGCTTTACGGCCGAGCTGCCCGGCGAGGCGATCCATATCGAGGCCGCAGGCGACGGACCCGAGCAATGGCTGCTGGTCGGCGGGGACGGGGTTTACGCCATCTTCCTGTCGCCGACGGGCGGGGCCGGGGCCGAGATCGACGAGCGCTTTCTGGACACCGTGCTGGACAACAGCGTCGAGGCCCTGGCCGGCGAGGTTCAGCAGCGCTGGACGACGGACGGCCATGGCGGGCGGGTGCGCTGGGCGCGGTTCGCGGGCCAGGCCTCGAACCTGACGGTCGAGGGTCAGGCGATTGCGATTGCGCGGCCGGGGACGGTGCTGGTGGCGGTGGCGCTGACGCCGGAGGGCGGCGATCCGGCCAATGTGGCGCGGTTCCTGGCCAGCGTTCGGATTGAGGCGCCGGTTACCTAGAGGTCCGGCGCGGATTGTCATTGTATCGGACCGGCCAGGGTAAGCCCTCCCCATCCGCTCCTCCCGGCGAATGCCGGGATCCAGCCGCCTGAGTGAGCTGGTTGCGGGCTAGCACTTTTGGACCGTGATCGGCGCGCGTCCGGAGACACCGAGATCACGCGGCTGGGTCCCGGCATTCGCCGGGATG
>JANPKF010000580.1:0-1895 GCA_031425895.1 Caulobacteraceae bacterium
GGTTCGCCATCGCCTACTTCGCCATCCTGACGATCATCGACCTGGCGTCCGGGGCCCGGGCCGTCGGCTGACAGGATGAGCCTGCGCTCTACAACCTGCTGGAAAACCTCTGTATTTCGCGCGGTCTTCCGACGCCGTCTCTGCGCATCATCGAGAGCGAGGCCCTCAACGCCTTCGCCACCGGCCTGAACCAGAAGCAGTATAGCGTCACCGTCACCCGCGGCCTGATGCAGACCCTGACCAAGCCCGAACTCGAGGCCGTGCTGGCCCATGAACTGACCCATATCCTCAACAAGGATGTGCGGACCATGGTCATCGCGGCGGTGTTCGCCGGCATCATCACCCTGCTGGCCGAGGTGATGTTCCGCGCCATGCGGTTTGGTCGCATCGGCGGCAGTTCCGACAAGAACAAGGGCGCCGGCCTGTTGCTGCTCATCGCCTTCGGTGTCGCCGCCCTGGGCTACATCCTGGCCATCGTCATCCGCATGATGCTGTCGCGCACCCGGGAATATGTCGCCGACGCCGGGGCGGTGGAGCTGACCAAGAACCCCGACGCCATGATCGGCGCCCTGCGCAAGATCAGCGGCAAGGCCCACATCGACGGGCCGGACTCGATCCGGGCCATGTTTCTGGACGACGGCAAGGAAGGGGTGATGGAGATGTTCGCCAGCCACCCGCCGATCGAGAAGCGGATCGAGGCGCTGGTGAAGTACGCCGGCGGCCGCGACCTGCCGGTGACTGAGCCTGAGGCCGTCTCAGGTCCTTGGGGTTAGCCAGCCTACTGCGGCAACTGCGGCTCTTTGCGCCCCAGCTTCGGCATGTCCGGACCCTTGACCGCCCTGTTGGCGTCGAGGATGGCCTGGGCGCGAGCGATCTCGCGGGCCGAAATCAGGCCCCATCCGTTTGGGCGCAGGATTTCCAGGGGGGAGAAGCGCACCTTGTAGGTCATCTTCTCGCTGCCCGGCACCCAATAGCCCAGATAGACATGCGGCAGCTCGTTCATCGCCGCCTGGATCAGGTTGTCGAGCACGATGAAGCTGCCAAGGCTGCGCTTGGCCAGATCGGGATCGTAGAAGCTGTAGACCAGCGACAGGCCATCGCCCATCACGTCGATCAGTACGCAGGCCAGAAGGTCGCCGGGACCGCGGTCCTTCGACGGCGTGCGGTATTCGACGATATGGGTGCGGACCGTGGTGTCCTCGACCATGGCCACATAGTCGGGCCAGGTCATCTCGGCCATGCCGCCGTCGGCGTGACGGGTCAGCAGATACCGACGCAGCAGGTCGAACTGCTCTGTGGTGGCTTCAGCCTCGACCACATGGCGGCGCAGGTCCTCGTTGCGGCGCAGGACCTTCCGTTCGGAGCGGGTGAAGATGTAGTCCGTCACCGGGATCCGGGCCGAGGTGCAGCTGTTGCACAGCTCACAGGCCGGGCGGTAGGCGATGTTCTGGCTGCGGCGGAAGCCGCTCTGGGTCAGGCTGTCGTTGATGGTGGCGCCGTCGGCCTGCGGCAGGTGGGCGAAGACCTTCCGCTCCTCGCGCCCGGGAAGGTAGGGGCAGGGCGACGCCGCGGTCAGAAAGAACCGCATTCTTCCGGAAGCTGGAAAATGATGCGTCACGCGACTCGCCTGCCTCTTCGGCTGCCCAACCCTTCGGACCCGCATCGCGAGCCCACCCATTGGACGGAGATTAGGGGGCATGAACCCCGGCCGCGCAAGGGGTACAAGCGATCCATCTACTGATCCGGCGGCAATACGGGGGCTTCGCGTAACAGCACGATGGCGATGCGTCTGTTGCCGGCGAGCGTGGGATCGTCCGGGTACAGGGGATCAGAGTTGGCCTTGCCCGACACCTGATAGATTCGGTCGGCGTCGACGCCGGCGCCCTGCAGGATCA
>JANPKF010000581.1:0-1535 GCA_031425895.1 Caulobacteraceae bacterium
CCCGACGTGAACAGGATGACCCCCGGGTCGCTGGGCCTCGTCTTGGCGGCGAACAGTTTGGGCGCCACGCCTGCGGCCAGGGCGAACAGCTTGTCGGCTAGGCCGATCTGTCCGCGCACGTCCTCGAGGTAGACGATCTTCGCATTGGTCTCGAGGGCGTCGATCAGGTCGTGAAGCTTGCCCTGCTCGATGAAGGCATGCGCCGTCAGCACCGTCTTCACGCCGGCCAGCTTGCAGGCGGCCCGCAGGTTCCTGAGACCCGAAGTGAAGTTCAGCATGGTCGGGATCCGCCCGAACGCATGCAGGCCGAAGAAGGTCACCACGACGCCGGAGCTGGACGGCAGCAGCAGGCCGACTTTCTCGCCGGGCTCTGTGATCGCCGCGATCTTGCGGCCCAGCGCGAAGCTCGCCCGGATCAGCTCGGTATAGCTGAGGGGCGTCCGGTTCTGGTCTTCCAGAATGGCTTTCTTGGCGCCGTGGGTATCCCGGGCGTCGACGAGGGCTTCAATAAGCGAACGTTCGACGTCCCGCGCATCAAATGCACGCGGCATAGGGGCTCCGAGCTGTTTCCCACCGTTGTTGTCGGCGAGCGTACAGAGAGCGTCACCCGTTGAAAAGGTCCGTTACAGGCCGTGATCCGGGGCGAGGCCTTGCGAGGCAAGCCCTGCGGCGCGCCGTTTCTGGACAATTCCGTCCACGGACGACATCCAACCGCTGCGCACGGAATCGCTTTCGAGGTGGAGATAGGGGCCCCTGGCGCTGCCGCGAGGCGGATCGGTGATACAGTCGGTCGCCCGGCCGCAGGCCTGGATGACCTCTTGCGGGGCGGAGATGGCCACCACCGGCAGCCCGACACTGGACAGGGCGATTCTGGCGTCCTCCCAGCCCTTGGACAGGGCGAGGCGCCCGCCGACGCTCGGCCCGCCCATGCGAAGGTCCGGATTCACCGTCTGCCACAGGCGCTCGACGCCGGCGCGATAGCGGTCGCCCGTGGAGAGGGCAGGAGCGCCTGGCGTCCAGCCGCCGGCCCAGGGCTCCCGGAAGCCGCCCAGGCCGATACGGCTCATCAGCGCGTCGTGCGGTCCGGCTCCGGCGGGCTTCCACGGCGACAGCAGCAGCAGGGCGTCCCCGCCGAATCCGGCCTTGGCCGCCAACACCGCGACAGCCGCGCCCGATCGCGAGCCAATCAGGATCACCGGCTTGCCATCATCGGGAATGACCGCCCGCAGCAGCGCCTTCACCCCCAGCAGGTCCGGCTGCATGTCCGGGATGTGACCGACATCGCGCACGTCGGTGAACCGCCCCGATCCCCCCTGGCCGGCGCCCTCCAGCACCCAGACGGTGTAGCTCCTGGCGTTGAGATCCGTCGCCGTTTCGAACCAGGCCTCTGCGCTCTCGCCATAGCCCGGCAGGATGACGATGTGAGCCAGCGGTCCCGTCGACGGCGCCGAAACCCCATACCGTTGGGCCGGATAGTCCCCCGCCTGCACCAGACCCCAGGCCCAGCCCTCCGGCGGCAGGAAGCGGTTCGAGAT
>JANPKF010000582.1:0-2001 GCA_031425895.1 Caulobacteraceae bacterium
GTAGATCTCCTTGACCATGAAGTGGCGGTGGTTGCCCTTTTCGACCAGGGCGGCCGAGGCGCTGACCAGTTTCACGGGGCGGCTGACGGCGTTGCCGTCGGCGTCGAAGATGCGCGAGGAGTCGTCGTCGATAGCGACGAAATCGCCTTCCTCCAGATAGATGATCTTGTTGGTGAAGGGGCCGACGGCCAGGGCGTCGCTGCCCAGGAACATCTCGCCGTCGCCCTCGCCGATCACCAGCGGGCTGCCGCGCCGGGCGCCGAGGATCAGGCGGTCGTGGCCCTCGATCAGCACGGCCAGGGCAAAGGCGCCGGTCAGGCGGTCCAGCGTGGTCTTCAGGGCGACCAGCGGGGCGTCGCCGGCGGCGATCCTGGAATCGATAAGATGGGCGATGACTTCGGTGTCGGTGTCGCTTTCGAAGCGGCGGCCGGCGGCCTGAAGTTCGGCCTTCAACTCGGCGAAGTTCTCGATGATGCCGTTGTGGACCAGAGTGACCTTGCCGGCCTTGTGCGGGTGGGCGTTGGGCACGTTGGGAACGCCGTGGGTGGCCCAGCGGGTGTGGCCGATGCCGACGGTGGCGGTCAGAGGCTCGGCGGCCAGCACCTCTTCCAGCGCCTTGATCTTGCCCTTGGCGCGGCGGCGTTCGACGTGATCTCCGACGACCCCGGCGATGCCGGCCGAGTCATAGCCGCGGTACTCGAGGCGCTTGAGGCTCTCGATCAGGCGCTCGGAGACGGAGCTCTTGCCGACAATGCCGATGATGCCGCACATGCTGGGGACCGTCCTTTGAACCGATAACGCGAAGGCGCCATTAGCACCGCCCGGTCATACCGGGGCATGAAAATGCGTTGCAGACTGTTGCGTTAAGACTTTCTGGCAAGAAACGAACCGTCGCCAAAAGTTTGTTGGCGAACGCCGTCGCCGGATGCAAAACCGCGTCGACACGAGGGACAAATGGCCAAACGCTCCTATTTCGGCACCGACGGCATTCGCGGTCGCGCCAACAGCCATCCGATGACGGCGGAGGTCGCCCTGCGCGTCGGCCTGGCGGCGGGCAAGCTGTTCCGCACCGAGGCCGACCGGCGTCACCTGGTGGTCATCGGCAAGGACACCCGGCTGTCCGGCTACATGATCGAGCCGGCGCTGGTGGCCGGGTTCACCAGCATGGGCATGGACGTGCGGCTGTTCGGGCCGCTGCCGACGCCGGGGGTTGCGATGATGACCCGCTCGATGCGGGCCGACCTCGGCGTCATGATCAGCGCCAGTCACAACGCCTTCTCCGACAACGGCATCAAGCTGTTCGGGCCGGACGGCTACAAGTTGTCGGACGCCCGCGAGGCGGAGATCGAGAAGCATATGGACGAGGGCCTGCAGGAAGGCCTGGTCGGTCCGACGGAACTGGGCCGGGTGCGACGGATCGACGATGCGCAGGCGCGCTATGTCGAGATCGCCAAGGCGACCTTCCCCAAGAGCATGAACCTCAACGGCCTGCGCATCGTCGTCGATTGCGCCAACGGCGCGGCCTACAAGGTGGCGCCGCTGGTGCTGCATGAACTGGGCGCCGAAGTTGTCGAGATCGGCGTCGAGCCCAACGGCTTCAACATCAACGATCTGTGCGGCTCGACCCATCCGGCGACGATGAGCGCGGCGGTCAAGGAATACCGCGCCGACATCGGCATCGCGCTGGACGGCGACGCCGACCGGGTGACCATCTGCGACGAGAACGGCGTGGTCGTCGACGGCGACCAGATCATGGCCATGGTCGCACTCGACTGGGCGAAGCGCGGCATGCTGAAGGGCGGCGGCGTCGTCGCCACCGTCATGTCCAACCTCGGCCTCGAACGGGTGCTGAACGCCAACGGTCTCTCGCTGGAGCGGACCAAGGTCGGCGACCGCTACGTCATGGAACGGATGCGCGAGGGCGGCTTCAATCTCGGCGGCGAACAGTCCGGCCACATCATCCTGCACGACCACGCCACCACCGGCGACGGTCTGATGTCG
>JANPKF010000583.1:0-2194 GCA_031425895.1 Caulobacteraceae bacterium
CCGGCCGACGCCGCCTGGCGCGAGGCCGGGGAGATAGAGCACGTCTTCACCCACTTCTCCCTGACCCTGCGGGTGCTGCTGGCCGAGGGGGAGGCGATGGGCGTCGTCTGGACCCCGCGCTCCGGGCTCGGCGCCTTGCCCAGCGTCTTCCTGAAGGCCGCCCGGCTGGCCCTCGTCACGCCCCGATTGCTCTGAAGCCGCAACGGGGGATTTTGTTCTTCACAAAACGCGCTACCGTAGAGTCTTTGAAACGGGCGAGGGAGCTTGAAGAACATGACCATGGTGCTGGTGCCTGCCGCGAGCGGCGGCGAGCTGTGTCTCAATCCGGACACGGCGTCCTGGATCCTGCCGCTGGATCCGGGCTCGTCCTGCCAGGTGCTGATGGCCAACGGGACGAGCTATGATATCGCGCTCGGCGTGCGGTCGATGCAGGAGATTTTCGCGGACCGCTTCATCGAGCTGATGCTGGCCCAGCCGATGCCGTCGAAGCCGGATTTCGTGCTGGTCAATCCGCTTCAGACATCGAGCATCGAGGCCAACGACGAGCAGACCAGCTACGTCGTCGCCCCCGGCAGCAAGCAGCTGGTCGTCGGTTCGGTGACGACCGTGTCCGCCGCCTTCAACAACACCAAGGTCGTTTAGGCCGCCATGCCGGCGCGGACCTTGCTGCGCAGCACGTCGATGGGGGCCAGACCGGCGTCGGTCTTGAAGCGCCAGTAGGTCCAGCCGTTGCAGGCCGGGGCGTTTTCCATCATCGCGCCCATCTTGTGGATCGAGCCGGTCAGGTCGCCGACCGCCAGGCTGCCGTCGGCCCGCACCCGCGCGGCCTTCAGGCCCTTGGGGCACCAGAGTTCGTCGCCGGGCTGCAGCAAACCTGCTTCAACAAGCTGGCCGAAGGGCACGCGCGGTTCCGACCGCTTGGAACCCATGACTTCGAGGTCCTGCGGCGCCACCGGCTGCACCTTGGCGATGCGCTCCTTGGCGACGGCGATGTACTCGGCCTCGCGCTCGATGCCGATGAACCGACGGCCCAGCCGCTTGGCGGCCGCGCCCGTCGAGCCCGAGCCGAAGAAGGGATCGAGGATCAGGTCGCCCGGCTTGCTGGTCGACAGCAAAACCCGGTGCAGAAGGGCTTCGGGCTTCTGGGTCGGGTGGGCCTTGGACCCGTCCGACTTCTTGACCCGCTCGTCGCCGGTGCACAGCGGGATGGTCCAGTCCGACCGCATCTGGGTGTCGTCGTTGAACACCTTAAGGGCGTCGTAGTTGAAGGTGTAGCGCTTGCCGCCCTTGGATTTCGAAGCCCAGATCAGCGTCTCATGGGCGTTGGTGAACCGCGTGCCCTTGAAGTTCGGCATCGGGTTGGACTTGCGCCAGACCACGTCATTGAGGATCCAGAACCCCAGGTCCTGCAGCGCCACCCCGACGCGGAAGATGTTGTGATAGCTGCCGATCACCCACAGGGCGCCGTCGTCCTTCAGGACGCGCTGGCACTCCTTCATCCACTCGCGGGTGAACTTGTCGTAGGCGGCGAAGCTCTCGAACTGGTCCCAGTGGTCGTCGACCGCGTCGACCTTGGAATTGTCGGGCCGCAGAAGGTCGCCGCCCAGCTGGAGGTTATAGGGCGGGTCCGCGAAAACCAGATCGACGGAGCGGTCGGGCAGGGCCCGAAGCTGCTCGATGCAGTCGCCTTGGATGATAGTCTCGGACCCGAACGCCATTGGTAACCCCGTCAAATGAGTCCGATCATTCTCGGGAGTCGTGGTGAAGGCCGGGTTACGGGACGTGGTTAGCGAAAGGTTACCGCTGTCGCCTCTCGACTTCCGTGCGGGGAAAGCGTGGATGTTGCGACAGACACCTCCGCCAGAGAGGCCCCGGGAGAAACCATGCCTGCCCTCGACCACCTTTACCAATCGCGCCTCAGCCCCTTCTACCAGGACCACCACCGCGCCTGGGGCGACACCCTGCGCAAGTGGGTCGAGAAGGAGATCATGCCCTTCGCCGACCAGTGGGACGAGGCCGGCGAGTTCCCGCGTGAGCTCTACAAGAAGGCCTCGGAGATCGGCCTGCTGCGGCTCGGTTGGCCGGAGGAATACGGCGGCATCCCCACCGACCCCTTCATGTCCATCGTCACCTCGACCGAGATGGCCCGCCATGGCGCAGGCGGCATCAACGCCAGCCTGATGAGCCACGGCAT
>JANPKF010000584.1:0-14848 GCA_031425895.1 Caulobacteraceae bacterium
ATCGAGCTCGACCGGCGCGGCATCGCCGACCGCATCGTCAAGATGAAGGCCGAGCTTAAGGAGGTTCGGCGCACCCGCACCCTGCACCGCACGGCCCGTCAGAAAGCGCCGTACCCGACCATCGCCCTGGTCGGCTACACCAACGCCGGCAAGTCGACGCTGTTCAACCGCCTGACCGAGGCCGAGGTGCTGGCCCAGGACATGCTGTTCGCCACCCTCGATCCGACGCTGCGAACGGTGAAACTGCCCGGTGGCCGACCGGCCATCCTGTCCGACACGGTGGGCTTCATCTCCGACCTGCCGCACGAACTGGTCGAGGCTTTCCGCGCCACGCTCGAGGAGGTGCAGCAGGCCAACGTCATCCTGCACGTTCGCGACATTTCCAGCCCTGACTCCAACGCCCAGGCCGCCGACGTCGAAACCGTGCTCAGCGAGATCGGGCTCGGCAAGGACGATGAGGACCGCGTCCTCATCGAGATCTGGAACAAGTTCGACCTGGTTCCCGAATCCGAGCGTCCCGATCTGGAAGGCGCCGCACGTCGAATGGGGGCGATAGCCGTCTCGGCCGTCACCGGCGAGGGCTGCGAGGCCTTGCTCAACCACCTGGCCCTGCTTGTCGACGAAACGCCGGAGATCGAAGTCCACCTCGATGCGGGCGCAGGCGAAGCGCTTGCCTGGCTCTATCGCCACGGCCGGATAACCGATCGCCATGACGGCGATGACGGCTCCCTGACGGTCCGCGCCAGGCTCGATGGCCAGGCGCTGGGACGCTTCGAGCGTCTGTTCCCGACCGCAACCGTGGCCGTGCCGTGATCCGCATAGCCGGCCTCGCCTTCGCGGCAAGCCTCTGCCTGTTGGGCTGCGCCACGACCGCCGAGAGGCCGACCGACGCCGCCGCCGTCATCGCGGACACCACGCCGCTCCTGAGCTTTCGCGACCTGCTCGGCCGGCCTCGCCAGAAGGCCGATGAACGCATCGCCTATGGCGCCGACCCGCTGCAGTTCGGCGAGCTGTGGCTGCCCCGGGCGGCGACCGACAAGCCGCTCCCATCGTGGTCTTGATCCATGGCGGCTGCTGGCGGGCCGACCTGCCGGGTCTCGAGCTGATGGACTATCTGGCGGCCGATCTGCGGGATCGCGGCTACGCCGTCTGGAACCTGGAGTATCGGCGCATCGGCCATGCCGGCGGCGGCTATCCGGGCAGCTTCCATGATGTGGCGCGCGGCGTCGATCACCTGCGAGCCTTCTCGCGGGAGCGCGATCTCGACCTCAATCACGTGGTGTTCATCGGCCATTCGGCCGGCGGTCACCTGGCCGGCTGGGCGGCGGCGCGGTCGCGGCTGCCGGTCGGCAGTCCTCTGCGCTTCGGCATTCCGCTTCGCCCCGCCGGGGTGATCAGCCTCGCTGGCATCAATGACTTGGAAGACTACCGCGCCAACGGCCCGGATGCCTGCGGCGGCCCGGGGACCATCGATAGCCTGGTGGACGCCGCACGCGGCGGCGACCTCTACGCAGACACCTCTCTCGCCAGGCTGCGCCCGACCGGTTCCAAGCTCCTGATCGTCTCCGCCGCCCGCGACCCGATCGTGCCGCCGGCCTTCGGCGCCCGCTATGCTGGCGCCATCGGTCAACCGCGCCAGGCTCTGGTCACGCCCGGTGGCCACTTCGAGCTGATCGCCCCGGAATCGGTCGCCTGGCGGCAGCGGATCATGCCTCACGTCGATTGGTACGCGGGACGGGGTCCCCGCCCGAAGCGATGATCGCCACGGCCCGCCTGGTCCTGCGGCCGGTCACGCCGTCCGACGCCGACGATCTCTACAGCCTCGAACAGGATCCGGAGGTGATGCGCTACCTCAGCGGCGGCGCCCCGACCCCGCGCCATCCCGGCCCGGAAGACGGCAAACTGTTCCGCATGCCGCGCGGGACCGAACCCGACGTCTGGGCGGCGCGCACCCTGGCCGGTGATCGCTTCATCGGCTGGTTCGCCCTCCACGCCGATGATCGAGGGCTCGGCAGCCTCGGCTATCGCCTTCATCGGCATGCCTGGGGGCAGGGCTACGGGGTGGAGGGGGCCGGGGCGCTGACCGATCACGGCTTCCGCGTTTTGGGCCTGCCGGCCATTCACGCCGACACCATGAGCGTCAATCTCGGCTCACGGCGGGTCATGGAGAAGCTCGGCATGCGCCATCTGCGCAGCTACCAGGAACCGGGCGATCCGATCCCCGGCAGCGAGCATGGCGAGGTCGAGTACGGCATCACCGCGGCCGAGTGGCTGGCACAACGCTGATCGGCAGACGGAAGGAAAGCTTGCGGCGCCGCTGTCGCAGGGGCAGGGTCCGCGACCCTTAGAAGGAATTCCAATGCGTACCCTCCTGCTGTCCAGCCTTTCGGTTGCCTGTCTCATCGTCGGCAGTGCGCTCGCCGCCTCGCCGCCGCCGCCGGTCAAATCCCCCAAGGTCATCGACGGCGGGGCCAAGCTGACCTGGGTGATCCGTCCTGATTCCGAAAAGATCAGCGCCGTCGCCAACGATGACGGGGCCCGGCATGGCCGCGCCGTCGTCGAATGCGTCGTCAATGCCGCGGGCCGCCCCAAGGACTGTGTCGTCATCGAAGCCGAAGGCAACGGCTTTGGCCGTTTCGTCACCGACCTGGCCGGGAACTTCAAGGCCGCCAGCAAGGACGCCGAAGGCAAGTCCAGCGTCGGCCGCAAAGTCCGCGTGTCCTACGCCCTCGAAGGGACCTCGATCCACCCGTAGGGGTAAGGCGACCGTCTCGCGCAGCGTCACGGTCCCCGCCGCGAAAGCCAGCTGCTGACCGGCGCCACTCATCCGGCTCCGCCGAAGAGCCAGCGCTGCAGGGCGGGGTGTCCAGGCGTTGCCCCGGGCGCTGGTATAGGTATTCTCGGCCCGGCGTGATCGTCGGGTCGGGGGAAGCAAGCGATGTTCAGGTTGATCGTTGTGCTCGGCATCTTGCTGGCGACGGGCGCACCCTCATGGGCTGCGCAGCGCCTGCCTGTCCCCCAGGTCGTCGATGACGGCGCTCCACTGAGCTGGGTCGTCAAGCCGGACCTGATGCAGATCGGCCGGCTCGTTTCCGATCATGGTGTTCACAGAGGCTACGCGATCGTCGACTGCGCACTGACCGCCGGGGGGCGGCCGAAGAGCTGTGTCGTGGTTGAGGAGGAAGGCGGCGGCTTCGGCAAGTTCGTCATCGAGTTGGCCGGCCGCTACCAGGCGGCCAGCAAGGACAAGGCCGGCCAGCCGGTTGCGGGGCGGAAGGTGCGGCTGGCCTACGCCGTCGGTGGCACGGCGACCCTCTGATCGCTGCCTTGCAACCGTCTCAAGGCAAGCCAAACGAGGTCTCGAAGCTCAGCGCTTCAGCCCTTCTCGGCCGCCTTGGCGTCGTTCCATAGCCCGTCCATCTCGGCCAGGTCGGACTGGTCCGGCGTACGCCCGTCTTCTGCCAGCTTCGCCTCGATGTAGGCGAAGCGGCGCGTGAACTTGGCGTTGGTGGCGCGGATGGCGTCTTCCGGCTCGACGTCGAGCTTGCGGGCCAGGTTGGCGACGACGAACAGCAGGTCGCCCATCTCCTCCCGCATCTTGGCCTGATCGCCGGCCTCGATCTCGACCTGCAGCTCGTCGAGCTCTTCATGCAGTTTGGCGATCACCTCGGCGGGGGAGGGCCAGTCGAACCCCACGCGGGCCGCGCGCTTGGTCAGCTTGACCGCCCGGGTCAGTCCCGGCAGCCCGGTGGGCACATCAGCCAGCACCCCGGTCTTGGCCTTGGCGGCCCGCTCTCCGGCCTTCATCACCTCCCAGGCCTGGACCTGCTCGCCGGCCGAGCGGTCGCCGGCATCCCCGAAAACATGCGGGTGCCGCCGGATCATCTTGTCGACAATGGCTTCGGCCACATCGTCAAAGCTGAAAGCGCCTTCCTCCTCGGCCATCCGGCTGTGGAAGACGACCTGGAACAGCAGGTCGCCCAGCTCTTCTTTCAGATCCCTCAGATCGCCGCGCTCGATGGCGTCGGCCACCTCATAGGCCTCCTCCACCGTATAGGGCGCGATGGTGGCGAAGCTCTGCTCCAGATCCCAGGCGCACCCCGTCTCCGGGGTTCGCAGGGCGGCCATGATGGCCAGCAGGCGGTCGATGGGCTTGCTATTCGGCGGGACGGGGGAGGACATCGGGGGATACGGCCGCCAGGTCTTCGGGCTGAGGGGGCGGGGTCGCCGCGTCGCGTTCGCCGAGCTGGCGAAGAATCTCCGCGTGCTTCTCCTCCGTCAGGGGGTAGCCGATCATCGCCGCCGCCGCCAGCAGCCCGATGACCCCGGGCGCGAAGGCGTACAGCGCCTGCAGGGCATCCATCGACAGCTCCGTGCTCTTGGCCGCGCTGGCCCCGTCGAAGCCCAGCATGCCAAGCACGATCAGGCTGGTCGCGGCCAGCGCCGAGCCGATCTTCACCGTGCCGGTGAGGATGGCGTAGAGCAGGCCGGTACGGTCACGGCCGGAGGCCAGACGTTCCTCGTCGCTGTAGTCAGCCAGCATCGAGCGCAGCAGGAGGGCGCCGGCAGAGTAGGGGATGCCCGCCGCGATCAGGAAGGGTGTCGCCAGCCAGAAGTTTCCGGCCGGCAGCAGAACCACGACGAACTGCACGATGGCATAGGTGACGCAGGCGGTGATCAGCGACTTGGCCTTGCCGAAACGCTTGGCCAGCCGGGTCCAGATGACGGCGCCGAACACCGCCGCGAGGAAATAGACCAGCAGCAGGGCCGAGGACTCGACGAAGGTGAACTGCTTCACCCGCATGAAGAAGAAGAAGAACAGGGTGCCGGCGATCCCGGGCGCCAGGCCGGTCAGCAGGTCGGCGATCAGGATTCGAACGACCGTCGGCCGGGCCAGCAGCCGGAAATAGTCGCCCAGGCTGGCACTGCGCTCACCCGTCTTGACCGGCGGCGGAGCCTCGTCCGGCACCCGCCAGATGGCGAGAGCGACCATGACAGGCAGCAGCAGCAGGATGAACCAGCCCTGGCCGTGCAGGATGTCGGGCTCGGTGCTGCCGGGCTTGATGGCGTTGAGCAGGACGGGGAGGGCGAGGATCATGATCATGCCCAGCACATTGCCGGTCTGCCAGAAAGCGTAGATCCGCGATCGCTCGTGATAGTCGTTCGAGAGCTTGGCCGCCCATGAGGTGTGCGCCAGTACGGCGATCGAGAAGCCGATATAGACGACCAGGAGCCAGGTCCACAGGTAGCCGACCCCGACCCCCGGCTTGGCCATGAACAGCATCCAGATGGCCAGCATCAGGATGGGCACGCTGATCGCCATCCAGCCCCGGAAGCGCCCGAAACTCCAGCGCGTCCGGTCGAGGATCGTCCCGAAGATGGGGTCGAAGACGATGTCGATGGCCCTCACCATCAGGAAGGCAAGGCCCACGGCCGTGACGCTGACGCCGAGGGTTTCGGAGTAGTAGTGCGGGATCGTGATGACCAGGGGCAGGCCGAACGCCGCGAGGGGCAGGCACGGCCCGGCGAATGCAGCCAGGGTCCAGATGGATCGTCGGCCGTCGGCCATGTCGCCTCGCTAATTGGGGTCGGCGCTTATGTTATCGCCGTTCAGCCGATCTCAACCGCTTCGCGTGGGTCTGGCAAGTGAAATGCCGGACACGATGTCACGCCAAATTGAGCAGACGCCGGACTACAGGTTGCGGTCGCGGCTCAGGCTGCGGGCGAAGCGGTCGAAGGTCTGCTCGGCGTCGCTCCAGGTGCCCGATGGCCAGGCCCAGCGAATGTCGGTCTCATACCACCTGTAACTGACCGGGCGGCTGACGCCGTCGGCCAGAGTGACACGGCCGCTGATCGAAGCGCCGCCGACGCCGAAGCTTTCATAGGAGAGGCCCGGCTTGTCAGACATCTGCTGGAAAGTCGGGCGGTTAGGGACAGCATCCTCAAGCACCAGCTCAATGCGGGCGCCGTCCAGACTCTGCGTTCGGGCTGCTTCCTTGAGTACCGATTGGCGCAGTTCCTCAGCCAGGCGATCGACGTCGCGGACACCGTATTCGTCGATCTTCTTCTCGAGCTTCGGCCCGTAGGTCACGGTCACCTGGGGCTCTGCGGCCAGGGCCGGAGCGGCGAGGCCGAACGCGGCGATAGTGGCCAGAGTCACGATACGCATGGGTCATTCCTCATCAATGCGCGCCCTCGACAGGAAGATAGCGTATCGCTAGGGAACCGCCAGCCTGCTGTTGACTAGTGACAGCGCTGCATAGCCTTGGCAGGGTCCATGGCTGATTCTGATTTACGGAGAGATTCCATTGAATACCGCTGACATCATCGACGCCGTGGCGTCGAAGGACGAGAAGCTGACCAAGGCTCAGGCCAAGGCCGTCGTCGACGGCGTCTTCGCCGCGATCCGCGATGCCGCTGTGAAGGGTGAGGAGGTTTCGATCCCGGGCTTCGGCAAGTTCAAGGTGCAGAACAAGCCCGCCCGCACCGGCCGCAACCCTTCCACTGGCGCGACCATCGAAATCGCCGCCAGCAAGAAGGTTGCCTTCCAGGCCGCCAAGGCCCTGAAGGACGCGCTCTAAGCGCACCGGCCATACAAGGCTGAAAGCGCCCACGGCGGTTGACCGTCGTGGGCGTTTGCCTGTCTGGACTTTGAGTGGCGACCCCGCCGGCATACCGATGGCGGAGTTGCGGAATTCAACCTGGCTACAACCAGAACAGCCTGTGCTAGCGCGATCCCAAAGGGAGTCACGCCATGCGATCTTTCCTCGTCATTCTCGCCATCGCCAGTCTCGCCCGCCGGCCTTCGCCGCTGCGCCTGACGACACCGACAAGCAGCTGCGCGCCAGGCAGATCGCCGAGTTCCAGGCCCGCTGCCAGAACCAGCTGCAACCGGCTGTGAACCGCCGGGCGCCGAGCGGCCCCAAGAGGCTGACCGAAGCGCCGCAAGCGCGGATGGAAAGGGCGGTCAACCGCCGGATCTTCGGTTGCCCGGTTCCGGTCCTTGTCGCAAACGGCGTCGGGGGCAAATAGCGCGGTCTCGATCAAGGCAGAGAAGCCGGCGGAGTTTCCGTTGTGCCACCCAGCGCGCAGCACGGATGCCGGCTCGAGCGGGACGCAGAGAATTCACGTGATGCCGGAGGAGCGCGACCACATCCGTAACGCGCCTAAGATATATTATCGGAAATAACATGCCCGCCTAAAGCGGCAACTCCAGACTGAGCCCGTCATATGCCGGCTCCACTCCGGACGGAAGTTCTGACGCTAACCGATTGAAATCCAGATCAATATGCATGTTAGTCAGGATGGCGCGACGCGGCTTCACCCGATCTATCCAGCGCAACGTCTGTTCGAGATTGGCGTGGGTCGGATGCCAGGTGTAGCGCAAGGCGTCGACGATCCAGGTGTCGACGCCGGCCAGCGCCGCGAAGGCTTCCTCCGGCAGGCCGTTGACGTCCGGCGAATAAGCGATTGATCCAAAACGAAAACCCAGCGAACGGATCTCGCCGTGCTCCTGATCGAAGGCCACGACCGGGATCGGTCCCGCCGGTCCGTCGACCTCGAAACGCACACCCAGACCCGGCATCGGTCGAAGCTCGCCAATCGCCGGATAGCCGCCGGTGCTGTGGAAGATATAGCCGAAGCGGTGCTCCAGCCGCCGCCAGGTCGCGTCGTCCATCCAGGTCGGAATGCGGGCGCGCTGGTTCAGGGCGAAGGCGCGGATGTCATCCAGACCGTGGGTCTGGTCGGCGTGGTCATGGGTGAAGAGAACGCCATCAAGACGTTGCATCTGTGCGGAAATCGCCTGCTCTCGGAAATCCGGTGAGGTGTCCACGAGGACCGTGGTCGCGGCCCCCTGCCCCCATCCCTGCTTCGGGGCGCGTTCAACCAGCAGGGAACAGCGGCGCCGGCGGTTCTTTGCCTCGGCGGGATCGCAGACGCCCCAGTTTCCATCCGCCCGCGGCACGCCGCCAGAACTGCCGCAGCCGAGGATCGTGACCCGAAGCGTCATGGCCGCGGGCTTTCCGGGCGGGGGATCTTGTCGAACAGGGCGAAGAAGGCGTCTTCGGTGCGCTGCTCGGCCTCGTCGCGCCTCCAGCCTCGAATTTCCGCCAGTTTCTCAAGGATATGAGGCAGATAGGCTGGTTCGTTGCGGCGGCCGCGCATCGGCACGGGGGCCAGATAGGGGCAGTCTGTTTCCAGGATGATGCGGTCAGCCGGCATGATGTCGGCGATGGTGTCGCGCACGTCCTGGGCCGCCTTGAAGGTGGCGATGCCGGAGACCGAGAACCAGGCGCCCAGCGCCGCCGCCCGCCGGGCCAGTTCCGGGCCGCTGGTGTAGCAGTGCATCAAGAGCTTGAACGGCCCGGCGGCATATTCCGCTTCCAGGATATCGCCCATCACCTCATCGGCCTCGCGGGTGTGCACGACCAGAGGCAGGCCGGTCTCCCGGGCCGCGATGGCGTGCTGGCGAAACACGGCGGCCTGCACCTCGCGCGGGCTGAGGTCATAGTGGAAGTCGAGGCCGCACTCGCCGATGCCGATGACCTTCGCCCGCTGCGCCAGGGCGATCAGATCATCGGCCTTAAGCGACGGATTTTCCCTGGCTTCATGCGGGTGCGTTCCGACGGTCGCCCAGATGTCGTCATGGGCCATGGCGATGGCGTGCACGGCCTCGAAGTTGCTGACCTTGTCACAGATGGTGACCATCATCTCAACGCCGGCGGCGCGGGCGCGGTCGATCACCTCAGCCTGGTCGTCGGCGAACTGAGGGGCGTGCAGGTTGACGTGGCTGTCGATGAGCATCAGGCGGCGGCGGCTCGCAAGGCGCGGACAGCGGTCCAGAAGCTGTCGGCGCGATCAAGGTTGAGGGCTTCGGCCTCCCGGGGCAGGCGCTCCAGAACGTCCCAGACATCGGCCCAGCGGTCGAGGTCATCGCCCTGCCCGCTCAGCGCCTGTTCTGTGGCCATAACGCGGACCCGGTCGCTGAGCCGCTCGAACAGCATCTGGAACCGTTCGGCCCCCTCGGCGCCGCGGAAGCTGTCGGCCATGGCCAGCAGCGGCGCCGGATCAGGGTGCTTGAGGTGGTTGAGCAGCTCGTGGGCGGTGTCGTCCATCTTCAGAACGCCGAGAGCGGCCATCTTCAGCGCCAGGCCGGGCGAGCCGCCGGCCATCTTGACCAGGCGGGCGGTGTCGTAGCCGTCGAGGCCCGACTGGGCGCGCACGATGGTCTCGGCGGTTTCGGCGTCCGGCGTGCGAAAGGCCAGGGTGCGACAGCGCGAGCGGATGGTCGGCAGCAGCCGGCCCGGCGCATGGCTGACCAGGAACAGCACCCCGCGCGGCGGCGGCTCCTCCAGGGTCTTGAGGATGGCGTTGGCCGCATTGACGTTCAGGTCGTCGGCGGCGTCGATGATGGCGACGCGGTAGGGAGCCTGGGCCGGCGACTTGGAGAAGAACTCCGGCAGCTGACGCGCCTCGTCGACCGGGATCACCTTGCGCGGCTTGCCGTCCTCGCCCATCCGCTCCAACACGGTGAAGTCGGGATGACTCCTCGCGGCCATCAGCCGGGCGGGAATGCTCTGCTGGCTGGAGGACAACGCGCCCCCTGCCCCGTCATGGGGCGCGCCGAGCAGCCGCCGGGCGGCCATATAGGCAAAGGTGGCCTTGCCGACGCCCTCGGGACCCGTCAGCAGCCAGGCGTGGTGCAGCCGGCCGCTGTCGAGGGCCGAGACGAACGCCGCCTCCTGCGCCTCATGGCCCAGCAGTCGCTCGGTGTTGCGGGGATGACGCAGCCCCTCAGCCATGCACCCGCTCCAGACGCGGCTCCACGACGGCGCGGATATCGGCCTCGACGGCCTCGGGCGGGCGATCGGCCCGCACCACGAGGCAGCGTTCCGGCTCCTTGCGGGCGATCTCGACGAAGGCCTCACGCAGGCGTTCATGGAAGGCGCCGCCCTTGGATTCGAAGCGGTCTTCGCCGCCGCCGCGACTCATCGCCCGGGCAAGCCCCTCCTCGACCGGCAGGTCCAGGATCAGGGTCAGGTCGGGGTGAACACCTTCAAGCACGGTCGCTTCCAGGGTGTCGATCAGTCGGGTGTCGACCTGGCCGCCGGCCCCCTGATAGGCGCGGGTGGAATCGGCGAAGCGGTCACAGAGCACCACCTTGCCGGCGTCGAGGGCCGGGCGGATGACCCGCTCGATATGGTCCCGCCGCGAGGCGTACATCAGCAGCGTCTCGGTCACCGCCGACCAGCGCTCCGGCGGGCCGTTGAGAACGATATCACGGATGGCCTCTGCCCCGGGCGAACCGCCGGGTTCGCGGGTCAGCACCACCTGATGGCCAAGGGCCTTCAGACGCGCGGCCAGACGCCGGATCTGGGTCGATTTGCCGGCGCCCTCGCCGCCTTCGAAGGTGATGAAGAATCCCTTGGACATGGGCTCAACCCATCGGCTGAACCGCAACTCATGTCTAGCGGTCGGCGATCAACTTCGCGTCGGGAAAGCCCAGCTGCGCCACCTGGTCACGGAGCCGCGCGGCGCCGTCGACACCGCGTCCGGACTCGATGACCACACGCCACAGGGTGCGACCGTCGCGCTTCAGCGGCACGATCCGCGCCCGGCCGATGTCGCGCAGGGAATTGACCGCCTTTTCGGCGTTGTCACGGTCAGAGAAAGCCCCGGCCTGGACAACCCAGTCGCCGCCGCCGCGCGGCACGGAGAGGGCTTTGGGCTGATCGTCCTTGCTCAGCCCCGCATACTGCAGCGTGCGGTCCTTGCCCCGCGCCGGCGCCGGCCCGACATAGCGGACCCGAACCCGCGCCGTCCCCTTGCCGGAGAAGCCCAGCGCGTCCGCGCCGGCCCGCGACATGTCGATGATGCGGCCGCTGACGAACGGCCCCCGGTCATTGACCCGCACCTTGATCTTCTTGCCGTTGTCGAGATTGGTCACCTCGACGATGCAGGGCAGCGGCAGCGTCTTGTGGGCGGCCGACACCACCCACATGTCGAAGGTCTCGCCGTTGGCGGTCTGGCGATTGTGGAACTGCTGGCCGTACCAGCTGGCGATGCCTGTCTCGTTGTAGCCCGGCTGTTCCCGCGGCTGGTACCAGATCCCGCCCACCTGATACGGCCGCATGGTGCCGGGAACGCGTCCGCCAGGCTTGGCCGGGGCCGGCTTGCTGTCAGCCATGCGCGGTGAAAGCCGGGGCGTTGCACAGGCGGCCAGACTCGCCGACGCCAGCAGCGCCAGCGACAGGGTCCCTACCCGCTTCCAGACCTGGCGCGGCATGCCGCCCCTCCGTTCATCCGGCGATGAGGATGGCAGGGGCGGTCTTCGTTTCGGTTAACGGCGCGCAAATGGCTGTTTTGCCGCAATGACCCCTGCTATAGCGCCCGTCCCGCTCCTTCAGGACAGGTGGCCGAGCGGTTTAAGGCAGCGGTCTTGAAAACCGCCGTAGGTGCGAGCCTACCGTGGGTTCGAATCCCACCCTGTCCGCCAGGCGGCGCTTGCCAGCCCGTCCCGGCTCTGAGACGAAGGCGCCATGAGTGATCCCTCCCGCAGCGACGACACCGGCCCGACGTCCCACAGCTTTGTCTCCCAGCGACTGCGGCTCAACTACCTTGACTGGGGCAACCCCGGCGCGCCGACGCTGGTCCTGCAGCACGGCGGACAGGACCACGCCCGCAGTTGGGACTGGGTGGCGCGCGCCCTGCGGCGTGACTGGCATGTGATCTGCCCGGACCTGCGCGGCCACGGCGACAGCGCCTGGTCGCCGGACGGCGTCTACATGCTGCCCTACATGGTCTACGACCTGGCTCAGGTCATCCAGCAGTCGGGCCGCGAGCAGGTTTCGATCATCGCCCACTCGCTCGGCGGCGCGGTCGCCCTGCGCTATGCCGGCCTCTACCCGGAGAAGGTGACCGCCCTGGTCGCCATCGAGGGCCTGGGCCCCAGCCCGAAGATGTACGCCCAGCGCCGCGAGACCCCGGTCAGCAAGCGCTGGCGCGACTGGATCGAGTCGCGGCGGGCGCTGAGCGCGCGCAACCACAAGCGTTACGCCAGTATCGAAGAGGCCCTGCAGCGCATGCAGGCGGAGAACAGCCATCTGAGCGAGGAGCAGGCGCGGCATCTGACGATCCACGGGGTCAGCCGCAACGAGGACGGGACCTACAGCTGGAAGTTCGACAACTACCTGCGCTCCCCGGCGCCGAGCGACCTGTCCGAGGAGGAGCTCTACGGCGTCTGGAGAGAAATCAGATGCCCGACCCTGCTCTGCGTCGGCCAGGACAGCTGGGCGTCGGATCCGTCCAAAGATGGGCGGGCGGCTCATTTCCAGAATGCCCGGGTGGTTTCGTTCGAGCAGGCCGGCCACTGGCTGCACCATGACCAACTCGAACGCTTCCTGGCCGAAGTGAAGGCCTTCCTGCCCGACCCGGCGAGCCTCAAGGCTTGACCGCCGCGCCCGATATTCCAAGGAGCCGCTCGTGACCTTCGACACCCCCCTCTCGCTCGTCGGCCCCCTGCGCAAGCCGCGCCAGATGCTGGGGGATCAGGAGTATGGCGGCCACGCCTCCATTCACGACGACGAGATGGCGGAGAAGCTGGGCTTCCGGGCCGGACCGATCGAGGGGCCGACGCATTTCAGCCTGTTCCCGCCGCTGCTGGAAAAGATCTGGGGCAAGGCCTGGTTCGAGCAGGGCTGCATCTCGTCTCACTACCTGAACATGGTGGTCGAGGGCGAAGAGGTGCGGGCCTTCGCCGAGATCCCGGCCGGGGGCGCCAGGATCACACGCGTCTGGGCCGAGAAGGCCGACGGCACGCCGGTGCTGGAAGCCAGCGCCAGCGTCGGACCCGATGCCGGCCCGACCCTGCTGGAACAGCGGATGGCGGCCCTGCGCCCGCCGGGCAGGCTGCTGATCCTCGACGACCTGCACGTCGGTATGACCGGCGCAGCCGACGAGCGGGTGCGAATGGATCCGGACCAGCACATGGGCAATCTCTATCCCTTCAGCCTCAACCAGAAGCTGGCCGCCATCACCGAGACCTCCGACTGGTATTCGAAGGCCTCGCCCTGGGGCCGGCCGATCATCCCGCTCGAGATGATCAGCGTGCTGGCCGAGTACAGCAGCCATCAGGCCAGGTTCCCGGTGAAAGGACCTGCGGTCGGCCTGTTCGCGGACCAGGAGATCCGGCTGATCGACGGCCCGCTGTTCGTCGGCGAGGAGTATGTCCTGCGCCGCGAGATCGCCGCCATGGCCGAAAGCAAGCGCACCGAATCCTACTGGGTGCGGACGCGCATCTTCGACGCCTCTGGCCAGAAGCAGGTCGCCGAAATGCTGCTAAACCACGCGACCCTCAAGAATAGCTATGCCGGCTATGCGGACGCCGGCTGACCCGTCTGAGGCCTTGCGCCATGTCTGAAATCCGCTGCCCCCTGCTGCCGGCCGGATGGCGAGCCGCCGTCGAGGACCTTCGGGATGTCGACGTCGGCGCCTGTGCGAATACAGCGCTGCCCCTGAACGCCGCCCGGATCAGCGCCGGGTGCGTCCTCCATGTAGCGAGCCCGGAATGATCTGGCTGTGGGACCTCGCCGCCATCATCCTGGGTCCCGTCGCCGGCAGCTTTCTTGGTCTGATCAGCCTGCGCCTGCCGGAAGACAAGACCGTGGTCGCGGGCCGTTCAGCCTGCGGATCGTGCGGCCGGACCCTGTCGCCCGTCGACCTCGTGCCGATCCTCAGCTTTCTGGTCCTGCGCGGCCGGTGCCGGACCTGTGGCGGCGCTATTCCGCGCCGCTATCTGATGATGGAACTGGGCTGTCTGGCGCTTGGCGTCTGGTCGGCCTTCGCCTTCGATGGCCCGATGGCCCTGGTCAGCGCGGTCTTCGGCTGGTGGCTGCTGATCCTGGCGGAGATCGACGGCGAGCATTTCTGGCTGCCCGACCGGCTGACCCTGCCGCTCGGCGCGGCCGGCCTGATCCAGGCGGTCGCCTTCGCGCTGATGGGCCAGACGCCATTCATCTGGGTCGACAACCTGATCGGCGCGGTCACCGGCTTCGCGGCCCTGTGGCTTGTCGCCTTCGGTTATAAGCGCCTGCGCGGGCGTGAAGGGCTCGGCGGCGGCGATCCGATCCTGCTGGGTTCCATCGGCGCCTGGGTCGGCTGGCAGGGGCTGCCGAGTGTCGTCGTCTGGGCCGGGTTGGCGGGCCTGAGTGTCGTATCGGCCACGGCCCTATTGCGACAGTCGGTCACCGCTGAAACGAAACTGCCCTTTGGCGTCTTCCTGGCCATAGGCGCCTGGTTTGTCTGGATATTCGGACCGCTTGGACTTTAGAAAATCAGTCCGGATACGGTACGGTTTTCACAAAACCGCCTTACCACTGTCACCTCAACGTCGGCGCGACGTCACAAAGGCTTGGCCGCATCGTCACAGAGCCTCGCTAAGGCCCACACCGGGCAGGCGGGGCCCAACTCTCATAGCGAGGCCAGGCGGCCCGCGTCCCCGCGTGCAGACGAACGCTTGTCACGTGGAGATCAGGATGTCCGGGCTCAAGAAATTCATGTCGGTTATGGCGGCCGCTAGCGCCAGCCTGCTGCTGGCCAGCTGCGGCGGCGCCGATGGCGTCGCTTCGCCCGGCGAAGGCGACTTCGGCGGCGGCGGTGGCGGCGGTGGCGGCGGTGGCGGTGGCGGTGGCGGCGGTGGCGGCGCGGCCGTTGACTGCCCGACCGGCTTCGCCAACGTCGGCACGGTCAACGCCGCGGTCGGCGGCACGCTGCGCATCTGCCAGCTGCCGGCCCTGATCACCGGCAACCTCGTGGTTGCCCTCCGCACCGGCACCATCTACTCGGTCAG
>JANPKF010000585.1:0-6172 GCA_031425895.1 Caulobacteraceae bacterium
AGCGGAATTTTGGGTTGGAACCTGAATGTCGATTGGCCCTAGTGCGTGCTTCGACATGCGGCCTGCGGCCGCTGCTCCGCATGACGAACCCGGGGGACTGCACCTAGGGTCGTCATCCTGAGCAGCCTCACGCAGTGAGGCGTGTCGAAGGACGCAAACCGGTTACCCCGCCAGTTTGCCAGCGACCGCTTCGCCGATGGCCAGCGAACTGGTCAGGCCCGGGCTCTCGATCCCGAACAGGGCGACCAGGCCCGGGATGCCGTGCGTATCGGCGCCCCGGATCTGGAAGTCGGGTTGCGGCTCGTTCGGGCCGTGCAACTTGGGACGGATGCCGGCGTAGTCGGGGCTGAGGTCCTCGGCCGGCAGGTCCGGCCAGAACTTGCGGATGTACTCGGCGAAGGCCTGGGCGCGGGCCGGATCGACGCTGTAGTCCTCGGTCTCGACGTATTCCAGATCAGGCCCGAACACCGCCTGACCGCCCAGGTCCTTGCGGTAGTGGGTGCCCAGCGCCCCGTGGATCGGCGGCGGATAGATCAACCGCTCGAACGGCGCCTTGGCCTGCAGCCGGAAATAGACGCCCTTGCCGTAGTGACCGGCGGGAATCTGCTCGGCGGGGAAGCCGTCGACATGCCCCGCCACGCCCTGGGCCGCCAGGCCGGGCGCGGTGACCAGCAGCCGGCAGGTCAGCTCGGTCGCTTCCTCGCCGCCGGCCCTGACCCTGAAGCCGCCGCCGGGCAGGGGGCTGGCCCCCTCGAACGGGGTCGAGGTGACCACCGCCCCGCCGGACGCCTCGATCTCGCCCTGCAGGGCCAGCATGTAGCCATGGCTGTCGAACACCCCCGACTGCGGCGACAGCAAGGCCGCCTCGCACTTGAGACCCGGCTCCAGCGCCCGCGCCTGCTCGCCGGTCAGCCGCTCCATGCCCTCGACATCGTTGGCCAGCGCCTGGTCCCAGATGGCGTCCAGCCTCGACACCTCGTCCGGCGTGGTGGCGACCACCAGCTTGCCGCAGCGCCGGTAGTCGACGTGATGCAGGTCGAGGAAGGCGTAGAGCATCCGCCGCCCTTCGACGCAGAGCCGGGCCTTCAGCGAGCCGGTCGGATAGTAGAGCCCCCCGTGGATCACCTCGCTGTTGCGCGAGGAGACGCCCTGGCCGATGGCGCCCTCCTTCTCCAGCACGGCGACCACCAGGCCGCGCTTGCTCAGCGCATAGCCGCAGGCGAGACCAACCGCGCCTGCGCCGACCACGACCACGTCAAAATCAAACTGGCTCATGGGTTTATAGGTAGCGGGCGGGTGGAGCGGCGGCTAGAGCGCGTTCCGATAAGTGGGAACCGGTTATCGGATCAAACGCGCGACCACAAAACCCTATAGCGGCGCCCGTCTCTGAAAATTTGAATTCCGGGTATGTCGGCTGGCTGGTCGCGATGTCGCCCTGCCGCACCCTGTAGGTCGCGCCGACCTCAAACAGACCTACAAACACGCAGTCCCGACCTACGCTCCGACCTACGCCGCGACCTATATCTTCACAGGCCGAGCCTACCGCAAAACCCACAGGGCCGGGCGTTCCGGCGCATCACCGGTCTCAATCGGACGTCGCCCGGTGTTTTTGTAGGTTTCACCCGGACGGGCCGGGCGCGGTACAATGGTCTGCCGCTTCGATAGGCGGAGACGGCGCGGCTACCCGACCTGGCCCCGATGGCGCAGGAAGGCGTCGGCCAGCACGCAGGCGGTCATGGCCTCCACCACCGGCGGCGCGCGGACCCCGACGCAGGGGTCATGGCGGCCCTTGGTGCGCAGCTCGACCTCCTCGCCGGCCTCGTTGAGCGTCTGGCGCGGGGTGAGGATCGAGCTGGTCGGCTTGAAGGCGACGCGGGCGATCACCGGCTGTCCGGTGCTGATCCCGCCCAGAACGCCGCCGGCGTGATTGGACAGGAAGGTCGGACCATTGTTGCCGGCCCGCATCTCGTCGGCGTTTTCTTCTCCGGTCAGGGCGGCAGACGCGAAGCCGGCCCCGATCTCAACGCCCTTGGCGGCGTTGATCGACATCAGGGCGGCGGCCAGTTCGGCGTCGATCTTGCCGTAGATCGGCGCGCCCCAGCCGGCGGGCACACCCTCGGCCTCGACCTCCACGATGGCCCCGGTCGAGGAGCCGGCCTTGCGGATGCCGTCCAGGTACTGGTCCCAGTGGGCGGCGGCGGCGGCGTCGGGACAGAAGAAGGGATTGTTGGCCGTCTCGGCCCAGTCCCAGGCGTTGCGGTCGATGGCGTGGGGGCCGATCTGCACCAGGGCGGCGCGAACAGTGACCTGCGGGATCACCTTGCGGGCGATGGCCCCGGCGGCGACGCGGGCGGCGGTTTCCCGGGCGCTGGAGCGGCCGCCGCCGCGATAGTCGCGCCGGCCGTACTTGGCGATGTAGGCGTAGTCGGCGTGGCCGGGGCGGAAGGCGTGGGCGATCTCGCCGTAATCCTTGGACCGCTGGTCCTCGTTCTCGATCATCAGCGAGATCGGCGTACCGGTGGTGAATCCTTCGAAGACGCCCGAGAGGATGCGCACGGTGTCGCTCTCGCGCCGCTGGGTGACATGCTTGCTGGTGCCGGGCTTGCGCTTGTCGAGGAAGACCTGGATGTCCTCTTCGGTCAGTTCGATCCCCGGAGGACAGCCGTCGACCACACAGCCCAGGGCCGGGCCGTGACTTTCGCCCCAGGTGGTGACGCGGAACAGATGACCGAAGGTGTTGTGCGACATCGTGCTGGCGTCTTAGCGGAATCGGCCGCCGCTACAAGGCGGGGACAGGAGCCCAGGCGGCCTGGAAGGCGCGCAGGCGGCTGCGGGCGCCGCTCTCGACGGGCGGAGGCGGGGCCTTCAGGGTGACGATCAGATCGCCGGCTGCGTGCGGTCCCCGGGCCGGCAGGCCCTGGCCGGTAAGGCGCACCAGGCCCCGGGCGATGTCCCGACGACCGACCCAGATTTCTCGGGGTCCGGCCGGGGTGGCCAGCGGCAGGCGGCCGCCGGCGCTGTGGGGAAGTTCGGCGCTGAGCCAGAGGTCGTCGCCCCTCAGGGTCAGGCCCGCGGCGGCCTTGACCGAGACGGTCAGCAGGGTCTCGCCGGCCCGGACCTGATCGCCGGGGCGCAATCCGGCCGGCAGATCGAGCGCCAAGCGGCGGCCATCGCCCAGTCGGGTGAAGGCGCGGCCGCCGGACGCGGCGAGGGCCGGACTGATCTCGATGCCGTCCGCGATGACCGGGGCCGGGGGCGGCGGAACAGGGGGTTGGGAAACCGGGATGGCCTTCAGCAGGCCATAGGCCTCGACCACCTCGCGCAGCCTGGCGGCGTCGCCGCCCGGACGGTCCGGGTGGGCCGTCTTGACGGCTTTGCTGAATGCGGCGCGCAGGGTGGCCTCATCGGGCTTCCCGCGCACGCCCAGCACCGCCCGCGCCCGGCGGCTGTCCATCGTCCTTGTCGCCACCACCATGGCCCCTTTGTTTGTTGGGCTCACAGTGGACCGCGTGGAGTCAATTCCGGGTTAAGCGTGACGGACGGGGGTGAGCGGCCTACATAGCCGCCATGGCCGATGACACCCTGATCCCCGCCTCGCCGAGCGAAAACGACTACGTCACCCAGGTGACCAGCGCCGCTCCGCTGCCGCTGCTGCCGGAGGCCGACCCGATCGGCCTGTTCGAGACCTGGTTGAAGGCGGCCGTTGAGTCGGAGCCCAATGACGCCAACGCCATGACCCTGGCCACCGTCGATGAAACCGGCCTGCCTGACGCCCGGATGGTGCTGCTGAAGGGCGTGGACGCCGCAGGCTTCACCTTCTTCACCAATCTGCAGAGCGCCAAGGGTCGCGAACTGGCAGCCAATCCCAAGGCGGCGCTGCTGTTCCACTGGAAGTCGATGCGCCGCCAGGTGCGTATTCGCGGAACGATCGAGCAGGTCAGCGAAGCCGAGGCCGACGCCTATCACGCCACCCGGGCCCGCCACAGCCAACTGGGCGCCTGGGCCTCGGACCAGTCCCGGCCGCTGCCGGACCGCTTCGCGCTGGAGAAGCGGGTGGCCGAGATGGGTCTCAGGTTCGGGCTCGGAAAGGTGCCCCGCCCGCCCCACTGGTCGGGGTTCCGACTGACGCCGCAGAGCATCGAGTTCTGGCGCGACCGGCCGTTCCGGCTGCACGAACGGCTTGTGTTCGCCCGTTCCGGCGAGGGCTGGAGCACCTCGCGGCTTTACCCCTAGGCGCGGTAGCGAGCCAGGAAGGTCTCCACGGCGTCGGCGCAGATGTCTTCGAGCGGGCGGCGGGGAACAGCCTCGTCTCCGGCCACCAGTCCGAAGATCAGGGTGACGTGCTCCAGCATGCCGAGCAACTGGCCGGCGGCCCAGGCGGGCTTCTCGACCTTTAGCTGACCCTCTTCGACCAGCTGGCCGATCAGGGTGATGGCGTTGCCACCGAGGGCATGGCGGGAGCGGCTCCGGAAGTGCTCGGCCAGTTCGCTGAAGCGCCGGCGCTCCCCGGTCACCAGCCGGAAAACGGCCCGGGACAGCGGGTCGGTGTAGAACCGGGCGTAGGCGAGGGAAAAAGCCATCAGCCGGGCGCGGGCGTCGCCGGTTGTCTCGAGCGTGTCCTCGATGTCGCTCGCCAGGCTGGCGACGGCCGACTCGACCACGGCGAAGAACAGGTCGCCCTTGCTGGGGAAGTGGGCGTAGAGGGTCGCGGTCGAGACGGCCGCCTCGCGGGCCACCACCTCCATGCCGGCCCCGGCATAGCCTTCCCGCAGGAAGACCGACTGGCCGGCCTTCAGGATGTCGCGGCGCTTGCGTTCGCTCCGCGTCTCGCCCCCTCGCTCCCCCATGCCGCCTCTGCATAACAATGATCGTTCTCCCCTAGGGCGAAAACCCTTATCGGGCAAGGGATTGGCGAGGGGACGAAATCGCGAGGCCTGTGATATGCAGCGGCCATGAGCCAACCGACGCCGCAAGAAGCCCAGCAGGAAGCCGAGATCGCCGCCTGGCTTGGCGCCCGGGCCGACCGCATCATCGAAACCAGCTGCGCCCGGGTCTATCTGAGCGGGGACCTGGCCCTGAAGGTCAAGAAGCCGGTCAACTTCGGATTTCTCAACTACGAGACAGCCGCCCTGCGCCACTGGGCGCTGGAGCGGGAACTGGCCTTTAACCGGGCCGCCGCGCCGGACATCTACCGCCGGGTCGGCGCCATCACCCGCACGGCGGGGGGAGAGCTCGAGCTCGACGGGGCCGGCGAGCGGGTCGAGTCGGTCCTGGAAATGCGCCGGTTCGACGAGACGGCCGTCCTCGCTGAGCAGCCCTACGCCGTCGACGGCGAGCTGTCCGATCAACTGGGCCGGACCATCGCCCGCTTCCACGCCGAGGCGCCGGTGACCCGCGAGGCCGAGCCGGCCGGTGGCATGAGCTACACCATCCGCTCCAACGCCGCCCTGATGAGGGACCTGATCCCGAACCTCGGCAAGGAACCGGTCGAGGCCCTGATCGCCGCCACCGACGCCGAGCGGGCCCGGCTGGAAGGCCTTCTGGCGGCGCGGCTGGAAGTGGGTTGGGTGCGCCGCTGCCATGGCGATCTGCATCTGGGCAACATCCTGCTCGAGGGCGGCCGGCCGATCCTGTTCGACTGCATCGAGTTCAACGACACCCTGTCCGAGATCGACGTCCTCTACGACGTCGCCTTCCTGCTGATGGACCTGGACTTCCGCCGCCGCCGCGACGCCGCCGTTCGGGTTCTGTCGGCCTGGCTGGACGAGGGGGCGAGGCTGCTGCCCGGCGGACTTTGGACCGGTCTGGAGGCCCTGCCGCTGGCCCTGTCCGTGCGGGCCGGCGTGCGCTGTCACGTCCAGGCCCACGGCGGCGACATAGACGCCTCCCGAGCCTATCTGGCCGCGGCCCTGGCTCATCTGGAGCCGGTGAAGCCGGTGCTGGCGGCGGTCGGTGGCCTGTCGGGCTCCGGCAAGTCGACTTTCGCCCGCATCGCAGCCCCGGGCCTCGGCGCCTCGCCCGGCGCCGTCATCCTGCGCAGCGACGAGATCCGCAAACGCCTTTGGGGCGCCGCCCCGCTCGATCGCCTGCCGCCCGAGGCCTACGCCCCCGAGATCAGCCCCAGGGTCTACGGCCAGATGTTCGACGACGCACGGCAGGCCCTGGCCGCCGG
>JANPKF010000586.1:0-2598 GCA_031425895.1 Caulobacteraceae bacterium
AGGGCGGCGGCGGTGAGGATGGGGGTGTTGCCGGCGATGGCCCCGTCCATCAGGTGGTCGCCGCCGATCTGCACCGATGGCAGGGCGATCGGTATGGCCGAGCTGGCCAGCACCGCCTCGACCACGGGGCCGCGCGAGAGGCAGACCAGGGCCCCGCTGAGGTTGGTGGCGACCACATGAACGGGAATGGCGGAGTCTTCGAGATCGCGACCCGGCAGATGCCGTTCGATCAGGCCGCGCAGGGCGGTGGATTCGAACAGACTGCCGGCCCCCCGGGCCCAGCCAAGCGCGCTCCTCAGGGTGAGCGGGAAGATGTGTTGGCGCCGCAGGCCGCGCCAGATGGCTTCCAGCGCCTCGACGCCGTCGGCGTCGGGCCGGGCCGCGAAGAAACAGGCGTTGAGGGCGCCGACGGAGGCCCCGACCACGAAATCAGGACGCTCCCCCGCCCGCACCAGCTCCCGCAGCGCCCCCACCTGAATAGCCCCCAGGCTGCCGCCTCCCGCAAAGACGAACGCCGTGGTCATGGCTGGCTCCTGTTGCCTTCCGGGCGGCTCGGCCGGACGCCGGTGGGGTCGGGGCCACTTCAGGGCAAGGTCAGGGAATTTTCAAGGGCGGTGAAGGCGGCGGACGGAGAGCCAGGACAATAGGGTGGGAACAAAACGCTGACCGGGCGCTGTTGAATAGAGCGCACTGTGACCGATGTTTCGGATTCCCTCCCTCTTCCGCTCATCCCGGCGAATGCCGGGACCCAGCCGCCTGAGCGGCGGATTTGGGGATTGGCGCACGGCCCGGTCAGCGGGGGCTGGGAAGATCTGGTTGAGAAAAATCCGGATACAGCGAGATCACGCGGCTGGGTCCCGGCATTCGCCGGGATGAGCGGAAGGGGGGATGGGGAGGGGATGCACGGGCGGTAAATCAGCGCTAGCCTCACCCCATGTGCGGACGTTTCGACACCTCTCACCTGACCTGGGCCGACATCCATGATCAGCTGACGACCTTCGGCGAGCATTTCCCGGTCGTCACCGCCCCGATCAACATGGAGCCCAACGACGACGTGCGGCCGACCACGGCGCAGGTCACGGCGCGGCTGCAGGACGGCGCCTGGGTGCTGGAGACAATGCGCTGGGGGCTGGTGCCCTTCTGGCGGAACGGCAAGCCGCTGAAGGACACCGAGAAGGGCAAGGGCGACGGCTTCAAGCTGACCACCTTCAACTGCAAGACCGAGAACTTCGACCCCGGCGCCAAGCGCTCGGCCACCTTCGCTGAGGCCTTCGCCAAGCGCCGCTGCCTCGTGCCGGCCAGCGGCTGGTACGAATGGACGGGGCCGGAGGGGGGCAAGACCAGGCACCGGTTCGCGCGGACGGACGGCAAGGCCCTCTGGTTCGCCGGCCTGTGGGACCGCTGCACGACGCCGGACGCGGGGGAGGTGGCCAGCTTCACCATCCTGACCGGGCCGTCGGAGGGCTGGCTGGGCGAGTATCACACGAGGGCGCCGGTTATCCTGGAGCCGGAGGAATGGGGGACCTGGCTCGACCCGGCCCAGGACGCGGGGCCGTTGATGGCGGCGGTGCGGGCGGAGCGGTTTGGGGTGGGGGTGTGACGGAACCAACAGAACCCGATGAAAGATACAAGGCGGTGGCCGACTACTCGCCCGCTGGCCTGTACTTCGGTTCCCATAAGTGGCTGGGCGAAGGCTACACGATCGACGAGGCGGTGGATCGGTACATGCGGCTTCACCCGGAGGCTGATGCTCAATCGGTGAGGGCCGAGATCGAAGCTGCGGCAATTCGCTATGAGTTCGTCCACCGGGAGTAACGCCCCCGCCCCTCGAACGTCAGCCACCCCATGTCCCGCAGCACTTGCAACTGCTGCCTGATCTTCGGGCGGATGTTGTTGTTGGCCGGGTAGATGCGGGTCAGGCGGGGTTCGAAGGCGTAGACCTCTTCCAGGGTGAACTCCGGGCGGCCGATGGCCTCGACGCAGGCCATCACCTGGGTCAGCCAGCCGCGGCTGGCGCCGTCGGTCTCGCGCAGGAAGAGGGTGGACTGCCAATGGTCGAGGACGGTCTGGCGCGGGGTGAGGGCGCCGGCGCGGATCAGGCTGATCTTGCCGGCTTCGGGTACGCGCTCCAGCAGGATGTTGCAGCCCTCCCAGCCGGCGCGGCGGGCATGGGGGCCGAGCGGCTTGCGGCGCTCGATGATCTCCGGCGTGAAGAAGTGCCTGGGCACGACGATCAGGTCGGTGACCGACAGCCGGGCGCGGTCATAGGCCATCAGCACCAGGCTCGGATTGCTGGCCTGGGTCAGGCGCTCGCTCATCGAGGTCCAGGCGCCATCGACCACCTTGCGGCCGAAGCGGCCGTTCTGGCTCTTGAGTTCGTACTCCTCGGCGCAGGCCGTGCAGATGAAGTCGCACACCCGCCGGTTGGCATCTGCGGCTCGACGGGCGCCGCGCCGCAGCCGGGGCAGAACAGGTGGCGGCGGGCCCAGCCTTCGGACCAGACGCGGGCGTTCTGGGTCGGCCCCTGGAAGACGGCGGCGGGCTCCTCGAAGCCGAGGCTGGCCCAGGGCGGATCGTCGCTCAAAGGTCGCCGACCTG
>JANPKF010000587.1:0-1682 GCA_031425895.1 Caulobacteraceae bacterium
GGAGGCCGGCCTCACCACCCCCGGTAGCTTACCCGCCATCGCAACTATAGTTTTACCCGCATAGGTCACATTGCCACACCCCGGCCCAAGTGAAACCGATGTCTCACGTGTTGTTAACTCCGCTCTCGTAGATTTCAGACGGTAAACGCCAATTGGAGAGGCGCGTGTGAGCAGCAACAACCCCGTACAGGTCATCAACGCCCCGAACACCCTCAAGCTTCGGCTTGGTGGCGGAAAGTTCGGCGGCATCGATGCTGCGGCCATCGCCAAGGCTGAAGCTGCGCTCAAGTCCCTCTCCGGGAACTTCAGCGAGTGGATGCAGGACGAGCTGACCAAGCTCGATGCCGCCCGTCAGACCATCCGGGTTTCCGGCCTGAATGCTGAAACCGCCGAGGGCCTCTACTTCCGCGCCCATGATCTCAAGGGCCTTGGCGCCACCTACGAGTTTCCGCTGGTCACCCGCATCGCCGCCTCGCTGTGCAAGCTGATCGACGACCCGGACGCCCGCCAGGGCGCGCCGATGTTCCTGGTCGACGCCCACATCGACGCCATCCGCGCCGCCGTCCGCGACAACATCAAGACCGACACCCACCCGATCGGCAAAGTCCTGATCACCGAACTCGAACGCCGCGTGGCCGAAGTCGCCCCGCCGGAGTAGGCTCGAAGGTTCCCTCCCCTTGAGCTTGGTGAGAACCCCGGCTTCGGCCGGGGTTTTTTCGTGTCTCGCGCCCCTTACCGAACCGCCGACAACGGCTCCACCACCGCGCCGTATCCGGCCTCCGGCGGAATGACCAGCACCCCGCCGCCTTCACGCTGCTCGACGACCGGCAGCACCGTCACCAGCGTCCGCCCCGCCGCCCGCGCCGTCGCATCCGCTGCGCTGGACGCCTCGCCCAGCAGCTGCAGGTTCATCCGGGTCGGAAAGATGATCGTCCGCTCGCCCGTCTCGGCCAGCCGCAACGCCTCCAGCGGCGGGATCCATTCGGCGTCCACCGTCTCGCGCCCGTCGCAGGACGCCAGCTGCTCGTCCGTCGCCGTCGCCACATAGAACCAGGTGTCGAACCGCTTGGGCATCATGTCCGGCGTGATCCAGCGGGCGAACACCGTCAGGATGCTCAGATCCAGCCGCAAGCCCAACCGGCGCACCACATCCATGAACGGCAGCTCGCCGCGATCAACCTCGCCCCGCACGGAGGCCGCCCAGTCATCGCCATGGAACAGCTCGCCGTTCTCATAGCGGCCCAGGATGATGCCGGTCTCCTCATAGGCCTCGCGGATGGCGCAGATTCGCAACGGCCGCTGGTCGGCCTCGACCGCCTCCCAGGCGACGCACCAGTCGGCCCAGGCCGGGTCATGGTCGCCCTCGTGCGTCTTGCCGCCCGGAAACACCAGGGCGCCCGAGGCGAAGTCGATCTGGTGGTGTCGCTTGACCATCAGGACTTCGAACGACGGGTCATCCCGCACCAGCAGGATGGTCGAGGCGGGGCGGATGGCGACGGTGGGCTTTTCTGACATGAGCGGCAGGATGCGCCCGCCAGCTCATCAGCCGCAAGTCTGACCCAACGGCAAGCATGGGTGACTTCATCCGCCCGAACTGAACCTCACGCGTCCACTTCGATAAGAGCCTTGAGCCGGCGCAGGTCGGCCGAGACCAGCGCCTCGTCCTCGCTGAACCGGGCGTC
>JANPKF010000588.1:0-2068 GCA_031425895.1 Caulobacteraceae bacterium
GGTAGCGGGCCTCTTCCTCGGTGTCCTCGTCGACCACGCTGACCGTGGCGCCGAACTTGATCTGCGTGCCGGACAGCTTGGAGACGTCGATGACCTGGGCGCGGGCGATCTTGTCCTCGATCTCGGCGATACGGCCTTCGATCCAGCCCTGACGCTCCTTGGCGGCATGGTACTCGGCGTTTTCGCTGAGATCGCCATGCTCCCGCGCTTCGGAGATCGCGGCGATAACGGCCGGACGCTCCAAAGTCTTCAAACGCTTCAGTTCCTCGTCGAGGGCGCTATAGCCCCCGGCGGTCATCGGTACCTTTTCCATATGGGAAATGTCGCTCGGTTCGCCCTGGGAGGAATGTATGAAACTAGAAAAGCCGGCCGCGGGCGGAAGCGTCCGGGGGCGTCGAAACTAGTCGCGGGGGGCGGGAAAAGCAAGGGTGATGCTGCGGCGCCGCATTTTCCGGTCTCCGTGCGGCTTCTACATGGTCGCGCGTTGGACCCGATAACCGGCTTACCCTTATCGGAACGCGCTTCAGCGCGGCGCTTCCTGTAGCCGCAGTCGCTGGCCGACAAGCTTCGAGCCGGCCTTCGACAGATGCCCCTCGTCCCACTGCATCGGCGCGCCGTCGGGCGTGGTCGCCTGGCAGACATTGTTCGGGCAGATGGCCTGCATGATCGACAGATAGGGAACCCCGGCCCGTCTGGCGACGGCGGCCATGTCGGCGTCGACCTTGTCGCGCTCGTGCTTGCGACGGCGGGCCGGCAGGTCCGGCTGGCCCAGGTGCTCGGCCAGGGCGAGCAGGCGTGGCACGCTCTGTTCGTAGTGCGGGGCCGGGCCGATCAGCACGACGTCGATCTGTCTGGCCTTGAACCAGGCCAGGGTGTCGGCGACGGCCGCCTCGTCGTCGGTCCACCACAGCCCGGCCAGGTAGACGCGATCGGGCCGGGTTCTGACCAGCAGGTCGTTGTAGAGGTAGTTGGCCATCCGGCGGCACTGGGCGGTCGCGTCATGGGCCGGCTTCAGGGTCATGCGGCAGCTGGAGACGGTGGCCTGGAGCAGCTCCGCCTCGGGGTGGGCCTGGCTCAGGCCGTACCAGAGATGGTTGGCGTGGCTGTCGCCGATCAGCAGATAGTTGGGCTTGCCGGGAACCGGCGCGGTGCAGGCGGCCGGCCAGGCGGTCAACTCACCGTCCGGCATGGGCAGGCAGGCTTCAAGCCGCCGCGGCGTGCGCTCGGCGCTCCTGGCGATGGCGTGGACCTCGGGGCTGAAGCGGCCGGGCAGGCCTTTTGTGGCCAGGATCACCACGCTGGGCGCGGCGACGATCAGGGTGGCGATCAGGGCGACCAGATAGAAGCGGCCGGTCGACAGGCCGTCGCGGCGGTCGCGGATCGGCGTCTCGATCAGTTTCCAGCTGATCGTGGCCAGCACCACGGCAATGGCGAAGACGACATAGGGGGCCACCGGCCCGGCCTGGGAGCCGTAGAGCATCCGCTGGAAGCTGATCAGCGGCCAGTGCCACAGATAGAGGCTGTAGGAGATGAAGCCGTAGAACCGCAGCGGCGGGATCGACAGCAGGGCGCCGGTCGGGGTGTCCTCGCCGGCGCTGAGCAGCATCAGGGCGCCCAGGCAGGGAACTATGGCGGCGAGGCCGGGCATGTTGGTGTGCGGCTGGTAGGTCGCGATCGCCCAGATGATCAGGCCCAGGCCCGCCAGGCCCAACAGCGAACGTACGCGCCGATCCTGCGGCGCCGGGATGGCGCCCATGGCCAGGAGCACGCCGAGCAGCAGCTCCCAGGCGCGGGTCATCGGCAGGTAGAAGGAGGCGGTCGGATGGTTGGCCATCCAGAAGACCCCGAGCGCGAACGACGCGATGGCGATCACGCCCAGCACCGGCTTTACGGCCCTGGGGGCCCAGCGCCACAGGCCCATCATGACCAGCGGGAAGATGATGTAGAACTGCTCCTCCACCCCCAGCGACCAGGCGTGAAGCAGGGGGTGCATGTCCGCCGGGGCGGCGAAGTAGTCTATGGTCTGCCAGAACCAGATGTTGGCGGCAAAGCCGAGCGTCGCCAGGCT
>JANPKF010000589.1:0-2543 GCA_031425895.1 Caulobacteraceae bacterium
CTGGTCTTCTTCCGCATGGGTGACTTCTACGAACTGTTCTTCGACGACGCGATCAAGGCCGCCGCCGCCCTGGGCATCAGCCAGACGTTCCGGGGCAATCACAACGGCCAACCCATCCCGATGGCCGGGGTCCCGGTCCACGCCGCCGAGGCCTATCTCGCCAAGCTGATCCGCACGGGCTTCAAGGTCGCCGTCTGCGAGCAGATGGAAGACCCGTCCGAGGCCAGGAAACGGGGGTCCAAATCGATCGTCCGCCGCGACGTGGTGCGGATCATCACCCCCGGCACCCTGACCGAAGACAGCCTGCTCGACAGCCGCGGCGCCAACCGCCTGGCCGCCATCGCCTTGCGCGCCGGTCAGGCGGCTGTGGCCAGCGTCGAGCTGAGCACCGGGGCCGTCGAGAGCCTGCTGCTGGCGCCCAGCGGCCTCGCCGCCGCCTTGGCCGCCCTCAGCCCCTCGGAAATCCTCGTCCCCGACCGTCTGTTCGCCGACGAACACATCGCTGCCGCGCTCAAAATGGCCGGCGGTCTGGTCCAGCCCATGGCCCAGGCCCTGGCCGAACCCTCGGCCAGCGAGGCGCGGGTCAAGCGGCTGTACGGGGTCGAGACGCTCGACGGCTTCGGCGGCCTGGCGGGCGCCGAGATTTCTGCCCTCGGCCTGATCGCCGCCCATCTGGAAGTCACCCAGGCCGGCCGGCTCCCGGCTCTGTCGCCGCCCCGCCGCGCCGGTGAGGCTGACGTCATGGCCATCGACCCGGCCACCCGCACAAGCCTGGAGATCGAGAAGACCACCGGCGGCCAGCGGGATGGCAGCCTGCTGGGCGCCATCGATCGCACCATCACCGCTCCAGGGTCCCGCCTGTTGGCCGAGCGCCTGGCGCGCCCTCTGCTGGACCCTGCCCGCATCGAGGCCCGACTCGACGCCGTGCAGTGGTTCCTCGAACGCCGCCAGCTGCGCGAGGATGTCCGCGACCAGCTGCGCCGGGCCGGCGACATGGCCCGCGCCCTGTCCCGCCTGGCGCTGGGCAGAGGCGGTCCCCGGGATCTGGGCTGCCTGCGCGACGGCCTGAACGTCGGTGAGACCCTGGCGGGCCTCGCCGCCGGGGATGGTCTGGGCGGCCCGCCGGCCGAGATCGAAGCGGCTCTGGTCGCCATTTCGCCGAGCAACTCGGTCGACCTATCGAACCTGCTGGCCAACCTCGAGACCGGGCTCGGCCCCGACCTGCCGGCCCAGGCCCGGGACGGGGGCTTCGTCGCCGAGGGCATCCGCCCCGAACTCGACCAGGCCCGCGCCCTGCGTGACGATTCCCGCCGGGTGATCGCCGGGCTGGAGACCCGCCTCGCCACCGACAGCGGCGTGCCCCTGAAGATCCGCCATAACGCCGTGCTCGGCTATTTTGTGGAGACGACGGCGAACAAGGCCGACCCGCTGTTCCAGCCGCCGCACAACGCCGTCTTCATCCACCGACAGACCCTGGCCAACCAGGTGCGGTTCACCACCGTCGAGCTGGCCGATCTCGACGCCCGCATCGCCCAGGCCGGCGAGCGGGCCCTGGCTATCGAAGTGCAGACCTTCGAGGCCTGGCGCGACCAGGCCGCCGCCCTGGCCGAGCCGCTGCGGGCGGCGGCGCAGGGCCTGGCCGCCCTCGACGTGGCCTCCGCCCTGGCCGAATGGGCCGAGGACGCCGGCGCCTGCCGCCCGGTGGTCGACAGCTCGCTGTGCTTCGACGCCAGGGCCGCCCGTCACCCTGTGGTCGAGGCCGCCGTCAAGCGGGCGGGCGATCCCTTCACCCCCAACGACTGCTGCCTCGACGGCAGCGGAGAACTGGGCGCCCGCCTCAGCATCGTCACCGGCCCCAACATGGCCGGCAAGTCGACCTTCCTGCGCCAGAACGCCCTGCTGGCCGTGCTTGCGCAGTCCGGATCCTACGTCCCGGCCCAGTCCCTGACCCTCGGCGTGGTTGACCGGCTGTTCAGCCGGGTGGGCGCCGGTGACGACCTGGCGCGGGGCCGCTCGACCTTCATGGCCGAAATGGTCGAGACCGCCGCCATCCTGACGCAGGCCACGCCGCGCAGCTTCGTCATCCTCGACGAAATCGGCCGGGGCACCGCCACCTGGGACGGCCTGGCCATCGCCTGGGCCTGCGCCGAAGCCCTGCACGACACCAACCGCTCCAGAGCGCTGTTCGCCACCCACTACCATGAGCTGGCCACGCTCGAGGACCGCATGGCCCACGTCTCCAACCTCAGCCTGCGGGCCAAGGAGTGGAACGGCGACCTGGTCTTCCTGCACGAATGCGGCCCCGGCCCCGCCGATCGCTCCTACGGCGTCCAGGTCGCCAAGCTGGCCGGGGTGCCGCCCGCCGTGGTGGTCCGCGCCCGCGAGGTGCTGGAACGACTGGAGACCGAGAGCCACAGCCCGGCGCGGCTGGAGGGATTGCCGCTATTCGAGATGGCGGCGCCGACGCCGGTGCAGAAATGGGGCCCGAGCCCCGCCGAGGAGGCGCTCAAGGCGCTGGACCCGGACGGCATGAGCCCGCGCGA
>JANPKF010000590.1:0-5360 GCA_031425895.1 Caulobacteraceae bacterium
GCGTCGCGGGATCGACGACGTCGTGGAAAAACCCAAGCCGATGCGGGAACTGGCGATCTAGGGCGGCGGCCCCAGGCCCTTCTCGGCCAACTCCAGGTAAGCCTCCTTCGGCCATCGCCGGTGCACCCAGAACCACTCTTCCGGTCGCTCACGCACCTGATCCTCGACGAACCTCGTTACCGCCGCCACGCCCGCGGCGATGTCGGCCGTTTTGTCGCCGGTGTCGGGGACCTCGATCGGCTCATGCACTACAGCCCGGAACCGCGCGCCCTTCAGCCGCTGCACGCTCATCGGCTGCAGCACCGTGCCGAAACGGAGCGCCAGGCGGCTGGGGCCCGGAGCGGCCATGACCAGCCGTCCGAAGAAAGGCGCCGCCACCCCGCCGCGATTGAACTTCTGATCGTTCATCAGGGCCACCGACTCGCCCTTCTTCAGCCCCTCAAGCAGTTCCCGCGCGCCGTCGCCGCCCTTGGGCGCAAACAGCTTGACGCCATAGCGGGCGCGGCTGTCGCGGATGCGCTTGTCGACATAGGGGTTGTTGGCCGCGCGGTAGGTCATCTGGCAGGTCACCCCGCAGTCGACGATGGCGGCGGGCATCACCTCCCAGTTGGACAGATGTCCTGAAACGAACACCACGGGCTTGCCGCCATCCCGGATCGCTTCCATCCGTTCACGACCCACCAGTTCCACCCGCCCGGTCGAGGGCAGGATCCTGTCCATCTGGGGGAATTCGAAGACCGTGCGGCCGTTGCTCTCCCACTGATCGCCCAGAACCTTCTGGCGCCAGGCCTCGTCCTGTTCCGGGAAAGCCAGGATCAGGTTCTGCCAGGCCAGCGCATGGGTCTTGGTCATCGGCCCGAAGCGGCGGAACAGCCAGCCGCCCACATCCGAGGCGAAATCGGTCGGCATCAGCCGCATCAGGAAGGTGAAGACGTCATACGCCACCGCCTCGGCCCGCCACGTCAGGTCCTGAGTCCATGAGACACGTCTGTCACGCATGCCCGGTAACTAAGTCACACGCTCTCGGCGCGCAACTTCACACCCGTCCTTCCCCCCTTGCGGGATTCTGGCCCCGATCCTGCGACGTGGAGGTCTGACCGTTTCAAACTGGGACGGCCACATGCTTTGACCATCTGGGGGTTTCAAGACTATGGGCAATGACATCGATACTCACCTCGGCAAGCGGCTGCGCCGCCGTCGTCGTCTGCTGGGCCTGACCCAGCAACAACTCGCCGGCTCGGTCGGCGTGCGTTTCCAGCAGATCCAGAAGTACGAGTGCGGGGCCAACCGCATCAGCGCCGCCCGCCTCTGGCAGCTCAGCGAAGCCCTGGAAGTGCCGGTCGGCTACTTCTACGACGGCCTCAGTGAGACGGATCGTCCGCAAGCGGCGGCCAACGATGGCGAAGGCGGCGGCGAGATGTTCGCCCGCAAGGAAACCCTCGATCTGATCCGCGCCTACTACCAACTCGGCGAGCGTCCGCGCCGCCGCCTGCTCGACCTCGCCAAGTCGCTGAACGGCGACGTCGAAGTCGCGTAAAGTAACCTCGTAAAGCTTGTGGCCGGCCAGACCTCCCTCCGCGGATGGTCTGGCTACCCAGCCTTAACTTGGCGTCACGCTTGACGCCTTCCCTATTGCGCCGCACAAACCCGCCCGATCTTTCAAACGGGCGTCGTGGAACTGCCCAGCGCAAGGGAATTTGAATTCATGGCCGACATCCGCTTCGACGGCAAAGTCGCGATCGTCACCGGGGCCGGCGGCGGCCTTGGCCGTCAGCACGCTCTGGAACTGGCCCGTCGCGGCGCCAAGGTCCTGGTCAACGACCTGGGCGGCAGCATGGACGGCTCGGGCGGCGGCTCGGAAGCGGCCAACAAGGTCGTCGAGGAAATCAAGGCGCTGGGCGGTGAAGCCATCGCCAACGGCAGCTCGGTCACCGACGACGCGGGCGTCGCCCTGATGGTCAAGCAGGCCATGGACGCCTGGGGCCGCATCGACATCCTGATCGCCAACGCCGGCGTGCTGCGCGACAAGTCCTTCTCCAAGATGACCCTGGAAGACTTCGAGTTCGTCCTCGGCGTCCACCTGCTCGGCACCGTCAAGCCGACCAAGGCCGTCTGGGAAATCATGAAGGAACAGAACTACGGCCGCATCGTCGTGACGACCTCGTCGTCGGGCCTCTACGGCAACTTCGGCCAGGCCAACTACGGCGCCGCCAAGCTGGGCATCATCGGCTTCATGAACACCATCAAACTGGAAGGCCAGAAGAACAACATCCACATCAACGCCGTCAGCCCGGTCGCCGCCACCCGCATGACCGAAGGCCTGATGCCGCCGGAAGTGCTGGCCAAGCTGGCTCCGGAATACGTCACCCCGGGCGTCGTCTACCTGGCCTCGGACGAGGCCCCGACGGGCGCCATCCTCACCGCCGGCGCGGGCGTCTTCGCCCTGTCGCGCATCATCGAGACCGAAGGCGTCTACCTCGGCGAAGGAGGCCTGTCGGTCGAGGAAGTCCGCGACAACTGGTCCAAGATCACCGACGAGACGGGCCAGAAGGCCTACTTCGCTGGCGGCGAACAGGGCCAGAATTTCTTCCGCAAGATGGCCGGCGGCTAGAGCACGTCAGGCGGAAGTGTACGCGGTTCCGCCGCCCGGACGTGCTCTAAATGTTTGATTCTAGACCCTTTTGATCAGGTTTTGGTGCGTACATCAAAACCTGAAAGGGTCTAGGCTGCGGGACAACGAATGTGTGGAAAGGGCCGGGCGGAAACGTCCGGCCCTTTTTCTTTGGAGGGTGACCGTATCGCTGCGCGACACAGCCACCCGGACTGCTCAGCTCTTGTCGTAGGCGTGGAAGGTGCAGGCGGCCGCATCGATCGGCACGAACAGCAGGTCCGGCAGATCCTCATCGCGATAGAGGGGGATGCCCTCCATCTCCCCGACCTTCTTGATGAAGCTGAACTCCGATTCGCCGAACACCCGAGGCGCGCCGGTCTTCTTGTAGCTGTTCCCGTCGAGGGTCAGGGGTTTGCCCTGCGTGTACCAGGGCTTGCCCTTGGCGCCAGGATAGGTCGCGCCCTTCCTGGTGCTCAATTTCCCGCTGGCCTCGTCGATGGAACAGGCCCCGGCCTGTCCGGCCGCCGCCAGGCCAAGCGCCAGGGCAACGGCGAACGCGCCTGTTGTTTTCGCAAGTGTCATGGTCGTCCCTCCCCAGGGAACAACAGCGTGCGACGAACGCGGGAGTCTGTCCAGCGATTGACCACTGTTCTTGTATGTCATACAAAAAACTATGGCGAAGGTGCAGGCCCTGACAGACCAGCGCGCGTTGCGCGAACCCGGCAAACGGATGCGGTCGCGGCTGCTCGACGCCGCCGTCGAGCTGTTCAAGTCGCGCGGCGCGGCTGGTGTCGCCGTCGCCGAGATCGCCGCCGCCGCCGGCGCCTATCCCAGCCAGGTCACCTACTATTTCCGCACCAAGGAGGCCCTGTTCGTGGAGGCCGCCTGCCGCGAGATGCTCTATGTCGCCGCCCAGGCCGAGGCCGCCGCCTCCACCGCCGCCAGCGGCGGCGACTACAACCGCCGCCTGGTCGAGACCGTCATCGGATCGCCGGGCCTGGCCCTGTTCGTCGAGGCCCTGTCCCTGACCCGCCGCCGCCAGGACCTCAGTCCCCTGATCGAACGCACCTTTGAACGCCTGCACGCCGAGGGCGACCGCGCCTATGCCGACGTCCGTCGCCGTCGCGGCTGGACGGGCGCCGAAGACCCCGCCGTCACCGCCCGCCGCTTCTGGACCCTGGCGCTGGGCGTGGCCCTTCGCGAAGGCGCCACCGAAGCCAGCGTGTCCGAGGCCGTCGAAGACATGCTCGCCCTGCTCCGCCTCTCACCCGCAAAAGGAGACGCCTGATGGCCGCCGCCGCCCGTGTCGCCGCGAAGACCTACTTCACGCCCGAGGAATGGGCCCCGCTGTCGGAGAAGTCGGCCTGGAAGGGCCCGGCCCTGGTCGCCCACGCCTGGCTGGTCATCTTCGCCGCCGCAGCCGTCGCCTTTGTCTGGCCCATCACCATCCCGCTGGCGGTGATGATCATCGGCGCCCGGCAACTGGGCCTGGCCATCCTGATGCATGACGCGGCCCACGGCGCCCTCCACCCCGACCTCAAGGTCAACGATTTTCTCGGCGACTACCTGACCCCCGGCGGCCTCGTCGCCTACCGCACCTATCACCTGGGCCATCACAAGTACGCCCAGCAGACCGAGGATCCCGACCTCGTCCTTTCCGCCCCCTTCCCGATCACGCGGGGCTCGCTGTGGAGAAAGGTCGTCCGCGATCTGACCGGCCAGACCTACTACAAGCAACGCTGGGCCGGCCTGGAGAAGACCCTGCGCGAACGCAAGCCCGACCAGCCTCTCTGGCCGATCCTCAGAAAGGCTGTTGTCAGCCGCAAACGCTTCTTCCTCGGCATGATCATCACCGTCGCCGTCACCGCGCCGTTCGGCTTCTGGTGGGCCTGGCCGGTGCTGTGGCTGCTGCCGCAGGCGACATGGCTGCCGCTGGTCACCCGCCTGCGCAACATCGCCGAGCACGCCTGCATCGCCAGGGACGAGCCCGATCCCCTGCGCCACGCCCGCACGACCAAGGCCAACCTCATCGAACGCGCCCTGCTCGCCCCCTACTTCGTCAACTACCACTGCGAGCACCACATGTTCATGCATGTGCCCTGCTACAACCTGCCGAGGACGCACCGGCTGTTGAAGCAGAAGGGCGTGATGCCGGGCATGTTGACCGCGCCCGGCTACTGGGACGTCTTCAAGCTGGCCTCGAGCAAACCGCCGAAGCCCGTCGCCGCCTAGCCCTCGCTGTTGGTCGGCGCGGTCTCCAGCACCTCGACAAACAGCTTCAGCGTCGCCTCGGCGAACGCCCACATGTTGGCCACCCGGTCGTCCGAGCCGGTGCGCAGGGTCCGCACTACGCTGACCGCCCCGACCACCGCCATGCAGGTATGGCCGGCCGGATCGCCGTAGGGATTGCCGTCCGGTCCCGCCGCCCCGGTCTCCGACAGCCCCCAGCTGATGTTGCCGTGGCGGGCCTTGATCTCGCTGGCCAGCAGCAGGGCGTAGGGTTCGGAACTGGAGCGGATGCCGTCTGCCCGCATCTGCTCGATCGAGATGCCGGCCAGGCCCCGGATCGAGCGGGCCGAATAGGTGATGGCGCCGCCGGCGAAATAGGCGGAGGCCCCAGGGACAGCCAACAGGCTGGCGGAAATCAGCCCACCGGCCGAGGTCTCGCCGACGGCGACCTTTTCGCCCCGTTCCTTGAGCAGGGCGCCGGCGCGGGCGCCGAGGGCGAGGATGTCGTGCATGGGGTCTA
>JANPKF010000591.1:0-2917 GCA_031425895.1 Caulobacteraceae bacterium
TTGTGCAGCAGGATCAGGCGGTCCTGCCAGTAGCGGGCGGTCTCGAAGTCGCCCTTCAGGCAGGCGTTGTACATGGTTGCGCAGGCTTCCGGCGCGACGTTGACCGTCACAGAGATGCAGCCGTGGCCGCCTTGCGCGACATAGCCGACGCCGTTCGGATCATCGCCGGTCAGCATGATCCATTCCTCGCCACAGCTGACGCGCTGTTGCGACAGACGACCAAGGTCGCCGGACGCGTCCTTGATGCCGACGATGTTGGGCAACTTCGACAGCCGCTCCAGCGTCTCGTTGGTCATGTCCGAACTGGTGCGGCTGGGCACGTTGTAGACGATCACGGGCAACTGCACGGCGTCGTTGATCGCCTTGTAGTGCTGGTAGATGCCTTCCTGGCTCGGCCGGTTGTAATAGGGCGAGACGATCAGGGCCGCGTCGGCGCCGACCGCTTTGGCATGCTGGGCCAGCTCGATGGCCTCGGCGGTCGCATTGCTGCCCGCCCCGGCGATGACCGGCACGCGGCCGCGGGCGGTCTCGATGCACAGTTCGACGACCCGCCGGTGCTCCTCATGGCTGAGGGTCGCGGTCTCGCCGGTGGTGCCGACCGGCACCAGGCCGTGCACGCCGGCGGCGATCTGGCGCTCGACCAGCTCGACGAAGGCCTTTTCATCGACCTGGCCATCGCGGAACGGGGTCACCAGGGCGGGAAGGACGCCCTTGAAGGGGGATTGGAACATGGCGTGTAAAAAGGGCCGTCAGATCGCCGCAATAGCTTGCGGCTATGGATTGGGGGCGGACAATATGAGGCGCCCTGTTGCTTCGCAATGGGCGCGGGTCGTGATTGTTCCGGAGGGATTTCGTTGAGGATCGGCGCAAGGACCGTCTGGCTGGCGAGCGGCGGCGCGATCCTGGCGCTCGGGATGGCGGGTTCGGCGCTGACCCAGGCCCCGGTCCGGCTGACCGCGCCCCCCCTGCCCGGCTACGACCTGGCCGGTGACGGCGACGCCCAGTACCTGCAGATGGCCTTCGCCGCCGCCAAGGCCGGCGATGGCGCGCAGGTCCGCACCGCCATCAGCGGCATCAACGATCCCCTGGCCCGCAAGATCGCCGTCTGGGCCCTGGCCGACGGGGCGCCGGAGGCGATGAGCTTCTTCGAGGCCGACTCCGCACGGCGCGACCTGGCCGGCTGGCCTCGGGCGCAGGGTCGGCAGGCCGCCGCCGAGAGGCTGCTGGAAACCAGCAACCTGCAGCCCCTGAAAATCGTCGACTGGTTCGGCGGCGCCGAGCCGACCACCGCCCAGGGCGCCATGGCCCTGGCCGCCGCCCTGAAAGCAACCGGCGATGAGCCGCAGGCCCGGGCCCTGATCCAGCGCTGGTGGACTACGCAACTCTTCGAGGTCGACCAGCAGGTCGCCATGCGGGGTCGCTTCAGCGGCTACATCGGCGAGGCGGAGAACAGCGCCCGCGCCGATCTCCTGATGTGGGGGCCGCAGGGGCCGGCGGCGCAGGAGCTGATCGCCGTCCTCACCGGCCCGGACAAGGCCCTGGCCGAGACCCGCATGGCTTTGCGCTCGGGCCGAAGCGACGCCGGCGCCCTGGTCGCCGCCCTGAGCGACGAGCAGCGCCGCCATCCGGGCGTGATCTGGGAACAGGCGCTGTATGCCTACAAGCGCGGCCAGGCCTCCCTGGCCTTCTCGCTGTCAGCGGGGATCAAGGCCCCACCGACCGCGGACGCTTCGGCCCGAAGCTGGCCCGACAAGCGGCGGATGATCATCGCCGCGCTGCAGGGGCGCAACTACCAGGCCGCCTACAACATCGCCCGCGACTGCGGCATGAGCACAGGGGCCGACGCCGCCGAAGCTGAGTTCTACGCGGGCTGGCTGGCCCTGACCAAACTCGGCGACCCCGCCGCCGCAGAGACCCACTTCGCCCGGCTGGCCGCCGCCGGCGTCTCACCGATCACCCAGGGCCGCGCCCTCTACTGGCAGGGACGGGCGGCCGAGGCGCTTGGCAAGGTCCCCGAGTCCCAGGCCTTCTACAGACGGGGCGGCCGCCACCTGACCGTCTTCTACGGCCAGCTGGCCGCCGAGAAGGCCGGGATCAGCAGTCTGACCCTGGGCAAGGACCCGCAGATCACCGAGGCCGACCGCAGCCGCTTCGACGGCCGCGAGATGGTCCGCGCCGCCCGCCTGATGCGGGGCTTCGGCATGAAGGCGCAGTTCCGCGCTTTCGTCCTGCACATCGACGACATCCTGCCGACAGCGGCGGAGTCGGCCCTGCTGGTCGATCTGGCCCGCTCCGGCGGCGACCAGGACCTCGGCATGCGGGCCGTGCGCACCGCCGCCCAGCGCGGCTTCATCCTGCCTGAGCGTGGCTACCCTATTCTGCCAGTGCCGCAGGTGGCCGGGGCGGCTGAGCCGGCCTTCGTGCTGAGCATCGCCCGCCAGGAAAGCAACTTCGATCCCCGCGCCCAGTCCGGCGCCCGGGCCATGGGGATGATGCAACTGCTCGACGGCACGGGGCGCGACACCGCGCGGCTGCTCGGCGAGACCTACGCCACCGACCGCCTGTTTGACGGCACATTCAACATGAAGCTCGGCTCCCGCTACCTTGGCGACATGGCCGGGACCTTCGGCGGCAGCTACGCCATGGCCGCCGCCGGCTACAACGCCGGCCCGGGGAGGCCGGGCCAGTGGGCGGCCGATTGTGGTGACCCGCGGGGCGGCACGGACCCGCTCGATACGCTTGCGCCGCACTTCGGCAAGCAGGTTCGGAATATCGCCGGTCAGGGCGATCTCTTTTTCGATCCCGGTCAATTCCGTGCGCAGGATCGCCAACTCCTCGTACATCGGGCGCAGGACCTGCTCGGCTTCCGCGCTTTTCGCGGCGACCTCCGGGGAGGGCGGCCAGTACCCGAGCCGGG
>JANPKF010000592.1:0-2851 GCA_031425895.1 Caulobacteraceae bacterium
CGTCGACCAGATGGGTCGGCGTCTCGATCTCCAGCTTCATCAGGTCCAGCAGGTTGGTGCCGCCGGCGATGAACCGCGCTCCCGGCTGGCTGGCCGCCGCCGCGGCCTCCGCCGGGCTCTTGGCCCGCTCATAGGTGAAGGTCCTCATGCCTTCACCCCCGCGACGTCCTCGATGGCCTCGACAATGTTGGAATAGGCCCCGCAGCGACAGATGTTGCCGCTCATCCGCTCGCGCAGTTCGTCTCCCGTCACCGTCGGCTTGCCGTTCAGGTCGGCCGTCACATGGCTCGGCACGCCGGCCTTGATCTCCTCCAGCACCGCGACCGCCGAACAGATCTGTCCAGGCGTGCAGTAGCCGCACTGGTAACCGTCATGCTTGACGAACGCCGCCTGCATCGGGTGCAGGTCGTCCGGCGTACCCAGCCCTTCGATGGTGGTCACTGTCTCGCCATCGTGCATCACCGCCAGGGTCAGGCAGCTGTTGATCCGCCGCCCCTCGACGATGACCGTGCAGGCGCCGCACTGGCCGTGGTCACAGCCCTTCTTGGTCCCTGTCAGCTTCAGCGTCTCACGCAGGGCGTCCAGCAGGCTGGTGCGTGTATCCAGGGTCAGGTCGTGGCCCTTGCCGTTGACCGTCAGCTTCACCGCCGTCCGGGCCGGCGGTTCAGGCGGCGCCTGTCCAGCAGCCGGCGTTGCGGCTCCGGCCACGGTGACCGCGCCGGCGATCACCACCTCGCGTCTCGACACATCGATCTCCCAGGCTGGCGGCATAGCCATCTCCGAACTTTAACCCGGAGTTCAACGACAATCCCGCCTCCCCGTTCCAGCGGCATTGAACCTTGCCGCCACAACCCCGTTATCGCCGTATGCGATCCCAGCCCGCGTTTGCCGCCTCCGCCCTGGCCATCACCCTGGTGCTTGCCGCCTGTTCCCCTGCCCCCGACACGCGGCCCGCCGGCGGGTCCGACCCCCCGGCGCCCGCGCCGCAAGCCCAGCCGCCTGCAAGCCCGCCGACCACGGCCCCTCCCCCGTCGGCGACGGGATCAAAGGTGCTGGGGCTCGAGGGTCTCGCCGATCTTCGCATCGGCCAGCCGGTTCCGGTCGGCAGTCGCTGGGCGGCGCGCGGCGCCCAGGCCAGCGACAGTTGCACGACTGTGAGCTCGCCCGACTACCCCGGCGTCTACGCCATCATCACCGAAGGCAAGGTGCGGCGCATCACGGTTGGCCAGCGCTCCGACGTCAAGCTCGTGGAAGGGATCGGCGTTGGCGCCACTGAGGCCCAGGTCAGGCAATGGTTCGCCGGCTTCCGCGAGGAGCCGCACAAGTACGTCGAGGCGCCCGCCAAATACCTGACCGCGCCCAACGCCGCGAGCGGCGACCCCGCCCTGCGCTTCGAGATCGGCGCCGACGGCAGGGTCAGCCTGATCCACATCGGCATGATGCCGGTGCTGGGCTACGTAGAGGGCTGTTCCTAGTCCTTGCGGGCTATTCCCACTCGATGGTGCCGGGCGGCTTCGACGTCACGTCGTAGACCACCCGGTTCACACCGCGCACCTCGTTGATGATCCGCGTGGCGGTCTTGCCGAGCACGTCCCAGGGAAACTCGAAGAAGTCGGCCGTCATGCCGTCCGTCGAGGTCACCGCCCGCAGCGCCAGCACGTTCTCGTAGGTGCGGGCATCGCCCATCACCCCGACCGTCTTGACCGGAAGCAGGACAGCGAAGGCCTGCCAGATCTTGTCGTAGAGGCCGGCCTTGCGGATTTCGTCCAGATAGATGGCGTCGGCCTGCTGCAGGACCGTGACCTTCTCAGGCGTGATCTCGCCCGGGATGCGGATGGCCAGGCCCGGGCCCGGGAAGGGGTGGCGGCCGACGAAGTCCGGATGCAGGCCAAGCTCGACGCCCAGCACCCGCACCTCGTCCTTGAACAGTTCGCGCAGCGGCTCGACCAGCTTCAGCTTCATGTAGTCAGGCAGGCCGCCGACGTTGTGATGGCTCTTGATCACTGCGCTGGGGCCGCCCCGGGCCGAGACGCTCTCGACAACGTCCGGATAGAGGGTGCCCTGGGCCAGGAACTCGGCGCCGTCGATCTTGGCGCTCTCCTTGTCGAAGACGTCGATGAACAGCTTGCCGATGATCTTGCGCTTGGTCTCGGGGTCGGAAACGCCGGCCAGCCCGCCGAGGAATTCCTTCGACGCATCAACGTGGATCAGCGGAATGTTGTAGTGGTTCCTGAACAGCGAGACGACCTGGTCGCTCTCCCCCGACCGCATCAGGCCGGTGTCGACATAGACACAGGTCAGCTGGTCGCCGATCGCCTCGTGGATCAGCACCGCCGCCACCGAGCTGTCGACGCCGCCGGACAGGCCGCAGATGACGCGTCCCTTGCCGACCTGCTGACGGATGCGGGCCACGGCCTCGTCCTTGAAGGCGGCCATCGTCCAGTCGCCGGTCAGCCCGGCGATGCGGTGGGTGAAGTTGCGCAGCAGGGTCGCCCCGCGCGGGGTGTGGGCCACCTCCGGGTGGAACTGCACGCCGTAGATCTTGCGTGTCTCGTCGGCAATGGCCGCGAACGGCGCGCCGGCGCTGACGGCGATGACCTCGAAGCCCGGCGGGATGGCGGTGACCCGGTCGCCGTGGCTCATCCACACCGGCGCCTGCTGGCCGGGCTCGAGCAGGCCCTCGAACAGGGGCGAGGGGTGCTCGACCCGGAGCAATGCCCGGCCGAACTCGCGGTGGTGGCCGCCCTCGACCGCACCGCCGAGCTGGGCGCACATGGCCTGCTCGCCGTAGCACACGCCGAGCACCGGCACGCCGAGCTCGAAGACGGCCCCAGGGGCGCGCGGGCTCAGG
>JANPKF010000593.1:0-3455 GCA_031425895.1 Caulobacteraceae bacterium
ATAGGACTAACGCCGGGGGGAGCGCGTTTGGGGGTAAGGAACAAGCAGAAGGCCGCGACGCGCGAGAAGGTGCTGTCGGCGGCCCGGGATCTCTTCAACGAGATCGGCTACGACGAAACGACGATCCGCGCTATCGCGGACCGCGCCGGCGTGTCCGTGGGCAGTGTGTTCACCACCTTCAGCTCCAAGGCCGACGTGCTCAGCCAGGTCATGGCCGACCGGGTCTCCCCGCTGCAAGACGAGCTGACCCGGGTCCTGCCCTATCTGCGGGGCTCGACCAGCGATCGACTGTGCTCGATCTTCGCCATCCACTACGACTTCGAATGTCGGCGGGTGAAGCTGTTCCTGGCCCACATCGCCGCCAGCTTTAATCCCTCGCTCGAAGAGACGACGACGCCCTTCGGCCGTAACGCCGGCTTCCAGGCCATGCTGCGCGACGCCCTGACCGACGGCATCACAAGGGGCGACGTCAGCCCCGGGGCCGACATTGATCTGATCATTCAACTGCTGATCGCGGCCTACGCCTGGAACTACAGCCTGGCCGCCCAGGTGGGGGCCGACGCGGGGACCCTGACGGCGCGCATGGACAAACAGATCGCCGTGATCATGGCCGGGGTCCGGCCGCAGGTCGGGGTGGTGGGGGCGGTCTGAAGCAACCGCCCGTGCGTCCTTCGACACGCCTCACTGCGTGAGGCTACTCAGGATGACGAAGAGGGGTAGGCTTCACAAAAATCCGTCATGCTGAGTAGCGGCCGCAAGGCCGCGTGTCGAAGCACGCACGGCCGTCAGTTCCCGTCCTCGAGCAACCGCCGCGCGATGACCTGGGCCTGAATCTCGCCGGCGCCTTCGAAGATATTGAGGATCCGCGCGTCGGCCAGGACGCGGCTGACCTCGTATTCCATGGCAAAGCCGTTGCCGCCGTGGATCTGCAGGGCGTTGTCGGCGGCGGCCCAGGCGACGCGGGCGGCGATCAGCTTGGCCATGCCGGCCTCGAGGTCGCAGCGCTTGCCCTCGTCCTTCTGGCGGGCGGCGAAGTAGGTCAGCTGGCGCACGCCCATCAGCTCGGCGGCCATCATGGCCAGCTTGTTGGCGACACGGGGGAAGCCGAAGATCGGGCCGCCGAACTGCTGGCGGTCGAGGGCGTAGTTCAGACCCAGCTCGAGGCCGCGCTGGGCCACGCCGACGGCGCGGGCGGCGGTCTGGATGCGGGCGCTTTCAAAGGTCGCCATCAACTGCTTGAAGCCCTGGCCGGGCGTCCCGCCCAGCAGGTTGGCGGCCGGCACGGTGAAGCCGTCGAAGCCGATCTCGTACTCCTTCATGCCGCGATAGCCGATCACCTCGATCTCGCCGCCGCTCATGCCGGGGGTCGGGAAGGGGGTGGCGTCATCGCCGCGCAGCTTGGGGGCCAGAAGCATCGAAAGACCGCGATAGTCGGTGGTGTCCGGCTCGGTGCGGACCAGCAGGGTCATGACATCGGCGCGGGCCGCATGGGTGATCCAGGTCTTGTTGCCGGTGATCACGTAGTGGTCGCCCTCCAGCACCCCCCGGGTGCGCAGGGCGCCCAGATCGGAACCGGTGTTGGGCTCGGTGAAGACCGCGGTCGGCAGAATCTCGGCGCTGGCGATCCGGGGCAGCCATTCGGTCTTCTGGTCGTCCGTGCCGCCGGTCAGAATCAGCTCGGCGGCGATCTCCGAGCGGGTGGCCAGCGAGCCGACGCCGATCCAGGCGCGGCTCAGCTCTTCGGAGACCACGCACATGGCCGTCTTGCCCATGCCGGCGCCGCCGTACTCCTCCGGAATGGTCAGGCCGAAGACGCCCAGGTCACCGAGCTCGGTGACCAGGTCCAGCGGGATCAGCTCGTCGTTCAGGTGCCACTGGTGAGCGAAGGGGATGACCTTGTTTTCCGCGAAGCTGTGGAACTGGTCGCGGATCATTTCGAAGGTTTCGTCGAGGCCGGTGTTCTCAACCGTCGCCTTGCCGCGCGATTGCGCGACCAGCTGGGCCACACGGCTCTTCACCGCCTGGCCGCCACCGTCGTTGATGCAGCGCGACAGGGCCGGGGCGAAGAGCTTCTGCACCGTCTTCTGGTCGGCGGTCAGGTCCCAGGGGCGGACGATTTCGCCCTGGTTCATCGGGATGCCGCCGATGAGCTGGTTGGCGTATTCCGCAAACAGCAACTGGGCGAGCAGGGCCTCGGTCTCGCCGAACTGGCCGTCGGCCTCCAGCGCCGCCGCCCAGCCGGCGACCTGGGTCATCAGTTCGGCGTAGGAGGCGTACCAGCCGAAACCGTGAACCGCATGCTGTTCGACGTCGGCGAGCTTGCGATCGATCTTGCCGTTGCTGCTGATCCTGGCTTTCACCGCACCCTTGGCCTCGGCCACGAAGGCCTGGGCCTCGCCGGCGGCATCGCGCAGCAGACCGGTGAGGCCGCTCAGGATCAGGCTGTCGTCGGCGAGCTTCGCGGCGGCGGTCATGGAAGGAAATCCCCGAAAATCTTGTGCGGCGCACTCTATGTATCTCGCAAATGCACAGAGCACAGCCGACCTGCGCATTATTTTACCGCTGCGGCGAAGCAGCGGCTAGGTTGGGCAAAACCCCAAGCGAGGCCCCATGCTCACCGTCCACCACCTCAACGAAAGCCGTTCGCAGCGCATCCTCTGGCTGCTCGAAGAACTGGGCCTGCCCTACGAGATCAAGTTCTACAATCGAGATGCGACCACCCGCCTGGCCCCGCCGGAATTGAAGGCCATCCACCCGCTCGGCAAGAGCCCGGTGATCACCGACGGCGACATGACGGTTATCGAGAGCGGCGCCATCATCGACTACATCATCCGCCGCCACGCCGAGGGCCGCATGGCGCCTGATCCCGCGAGCCCGGCCTATGACCACTACCAGCAGTGGCTGCACTATGCCGAAGGCAGCGCCATGCTGCCGCTGATGCTCAACATGTACGTCAGCCGCCTGGGTGAAGGCGGCGCGCCGTTGAGCCCGCGCATCGAGAGCGAGATCGCCAACCACCTGTCCTATGTCGAGCAGAGCCTGGCCGGCCGCGACTGGCTGCTGGGTTCGGAGCCGACCGGCGCCGACGCCCAGATGAGCTTTGTCCCCGAGGTCGCCAAGGCCATGGGCAAGCTGCCCAGCTATCCCAACATGGCCGCCTGGATCGAGCGCATCCACGCCCGTCCGGCGTGGAAGCGCGGGCTGGAAAAGGGTGGGGAGTACCTGCTGGGGCGGTAGGCCTATCCTTCCGCTCATTCCGGCGATCGCCGGGGCCCATTTCGTAGGGCTCAATGACAAGGGTGCGTGCCATTGGGCACGGCAATGATCGACAGGACCGCGCCGTGCCTGAAGGCACGAATCCGGACCGGTGGCGCCCTATGAAATGGGTCCCGGCATTCGCCGGGATGAGCGGATATTAGGGACCAAACGGGTCGTCGAGATACCCGTCGAGGAAG